>NZ_CBFFRJ010000110.1:0-17279 GCF_965644225.1 Phytobacter sp. V91
TGGGCGGCTCATGGTTTGTCGGCGCCTTTGAGGCGCTCACCCTAAAGCCTCCGGCTCTGCCGGAGGATACTTACTCTGCAATTATGAGTAAAGCCCGTGGACGGGCTTTACTCACTATGCTGGTGAATCGTGGATTGAGTGAGTAACGCACTTTTAGCCAGAAAACAGAACCGGGCCTGATGCCCGGTTCTCGCCTGCGTCGGCGTGTATTCCATTCGTCCGTGTACTCAGTATGCTCAGATGATAGTGCTATCAGTAATCGCCTTCGAAATCCCGCATTCGTGACAGGACTGCAAGCAGTGCGATACCACCCGGAAGGGCTGCGAAACAAATCACAACGAACATTACAGTCATTACCATTTCCTCACTGACTGTTGCACAAGAGAAGGGCTGGGCTGTTGCAGTTCGGAGCCTATCAAGTAAATGTTGCAGTTTGATTATGAGCAGACCTGTCGTAATGCGAGTGGGCTCTTTTGTCTGCTAATCAAACCACGCGGGCTTGTCGCTGGTGGCAATATCAACGCTGGTTAAAATTAATTCAGGCACGATTCGCGTGAGCGAAAGTTCTGGTAATTTATTGATATCGAAAAACTTAACGTCCAGGGATTCATAGCTGGTAGTGATTTCTCCGCCATACTCTTCGCACAGGAAAATGACTTTGTAGACATGCCAGGGATAAGGTGGATGGTTATGCTGATTTCTGTCCCAAATCCCCAGTAATTTTGTCGCCTTGACCTGCAAACCGGTCTCTTCCAGAACCTCACGACATACTGCTGCAGAAGGCGCATCACCCACATCAACCCAGCCGCCAGGCAGACTCCAGAGACCATCATCAGACTCTCTAACCATCAGCAGTTTACCTTCACGTAGCACAATGGCGCGTACGTCCGTTTTAGGCGTGGCATAGCCTTCATCCGGGATATGAAGGCTGGAAAATTGTTCAGCACTGAGATCAAAATTTGATGAGAGCAGCTCGAAGGCTATTTTTCTGAGTGCTTCGTATCGCTCTTTGTCAAACACGCCTGTGGAATACTGCAATCCGGTCTGCGCGATAGCTTGCACCTGCTGCGCGAGTTTGTTTATTTCTTCACTTGTCAAAACTTTAGACACACTCTGATACCTCCTCTGGTTAGGTTTGCTCGATGTTAAGGCATGGTAGCAGCTCTGCGTGTTAAGCTCACCCGCGCTGAGGCTGACTTGTACCAGGGATGATGCCATGTTTCCGTTCAGTGGATGTCATGCTGGCGGAAATGCAAAGAATATCCGCTGCATTTCAATTACGATTGGTTTTCACTAATGCGCATGAGGACAGTAGGATGCCAGAACAATATTTCGGTAACGGTGCAAGGGAAGAAGAACGAAAATGCCGTCTTGCAATCCAGGCGGCCCTGGAGATATCGAAAGCTGCCGTTTCTTCATCAACCGCCAATTCAGGGCTCCGTAGCCAGATGGATTTGCGAAATGTTGCGCAAGAGGTTCCTCGTTAGCGGACGCCATCCAGGATGCTCTTGAAGAAAGTGAATAAGCCTCCAGGTCAACTTTATTAGTCATTAAACAGAACCGGCCGAATCCCCGGTTTTTTTGTCCGTCAGGTTGCTGACTTGTGGACATAACATGGCCTCAGGAGGCTGCAATGAGTGAAAAAAGCAGGATTTTTCGTCTTCTTCACGAATCGCCAGAAGCCTTTGTCATCCCCAATCCTTGGGATGCGGGCACTGCCCGAATACTGGAAAAAATGGGCTTCCAGGCGCTGGCCACCACCAGCGCCGGGCTGGCATTTTCGCTGGGATTACCCGAGGGTCAGGTTCCCTGGCATATGACGCTGCAACATTGCCGGGCGCTGGTTGCCGCAACCACGCTTCCTGTCTCTGCGGATCTGGAAAAAGGGATCGGCGACTCGCCGCAAAGTGCTGAAGAATCAATACAAATGGCCATTGAAACCGGGCTTGCTGGCTGCTCGCTGGAGGATTACAGCGGCCTGCCCGAGGCGCCGATTTTCGACCTTAATCTCGCCAGTGAGCGAATTGCGGCGGCGGTAAGCCAGCGCAATACCCTTGACCGCGACTTTGTGATCACTGCCCGCGCTGAGAATTTTTTGTGGGGTAATAAAGATCTCGATAAGACCATTCTGCGCTTGCAGGCCTTTGAGCAAGCCGGAGCGGATGTGCTTTATGCCCCTGGCATTGATGATCTGTCGATGATTAAAACCCTGTGCCAGTCAGTGAGCAAACCGGTTAACGTGGTGATGGGGCTGCCGGGAAACTTGTTCAGCGTCGCGGAACTGGCCGATGCGGGCGTCAGGCGGATTAGCGTCGGCGCATCAATGGCGAGGCTGGCCTACGGTGCATTTGTTCAGGCGGCAACGGAAGTGAACACCGCAGGAACCTTTTGCTATTCCCGCGAGGCGCTAAGTTTTGCTGAACTCGACGCTTTTTTCCGCTGAGAGAATATTTCCCGATAATCAAATTCAAGGACTGCAAATCGATGAGCTGCTGTGCTAAAAGGGAGGTGGCATCAATTTCATAAGGCAGTCTTAATGGATAGCGAACAGGAAATTTATGCGGCGATAAGAAAAGCGCTCAGTGAGGCTGCGCCACGGGCAAAGTATGCAGAAATGCATCTGCAACTCATTAAATATGCTGATCAATTAAAACATCTTCCCCGGGAAGAGATCTGCGATGGAATAGGAATCAACCAGTCATTTCGAACCGTAGTCGCCAAAATGTTCAAGATTGTCGAGCGGCTAAAAGCCGCAGGGCTGGATACCCGCAAAATCTGAGAATCGCCCGGATTGATCAAAAGTTAACCGGTGCTAAAGATGAAGGGCCGGGAATACTATGCCAATTATGGCACCCATGGCCGGGTGCGTTTATTATGCCAGGTTAAAGCCATGTTTTATTTATGGTCTTTATTGAGTGTTTTCCCAAATTGAATCAATAGCTGATCTTTATCATTACGTCTTTGTTTACGCCGTCTACACTATCTGTATAGCAAGAATGAACTGAAGATCGTAAGCAGGGGGTTTTATGAGATGGATTCTTTATAAAAAGAAATGGCATCGTTTAACAACCATTATCTCGGGTCATGAATATCGACTGGCTATCCCTGAGGAGCGTACCGCAGTGACCGTCGATCGTAATGGACTGGGAAGGGTTGTTCGCGCCCACTATGGGCTTAATACACACAGCGCATAACCGTAATCCGTTAACCCTTAAAGCTCTGGCAACCGCTGGAGCTTTTTTGTGGCGATGAATATAAAGTTGCTGCGATCCTGGTTTGCCTGCCACAGCATGATGATCATCACAGATTAAGTCCTTCGTCTGGCATTCCGGCCAGTAAAGTCGGCTTCGTTTAGGTTCCATTGAATATGACGTGGGTAGATTGTTACTCGTTTCGCGAATCTCCGCCAAAAGAGCGGGATGACGGAAAAAACATAACACAGATCTATCCATGCAAGCATTTGACCGTCAGTCTTCTGGCGGTTTTTTTTTGCCTGTCGCCAGAGAAAAGAAAGGCCCCTTATGCCGTGACATAAGGGGCCTTTACGTGCAGGGAATATCACCGTTCATCAGTCATCCCATTTATGGCTAAAATATGCAGCAAGGAAACCGGAAAATAAGATGATTCCCAATACTGCGATAAAGACGTGCATATTCTCAAACATGGTTACTCTCCCAATAAATATTACTTATTTTTCATTTACCTTAATCGTGGTGGCGACAGGAGAGAGAATAACGTATTGAATCTAAACAAAAGCTGAATTATGTGAATTATTTATCGGGAAGGGTAAATTTCCGCCGATATTCCAGCGGGGAAAGCGCAAAGTGCTGGTGAAAATGGCGGCGTAAAGAGGCGGCATGATTAAATCCGGCGTGGGCTGCAATAACCTCAACCCCCATTTGCGACTGCGTGAGTAACGTTTTGGCGCGATGTAAACGTTCCTCCAGGATCCAGCGGGCAGGGGTGGTGCCTGTTGACTCTTCAAAGCGACGTAAAAAAGTACGCGGACTCATTCCGGCACGGCTGGCAAGCGATGCAACCGTATGGTGCGCGGTCAGCTGCTGATGGAGAAAATCAAATATCTGTCCCAACGCCTGGCTCTCACGCGAGCGGGCCACCGGACCTGGGATCTGCTGAGTCTGCATGCCGTCACGGTGAGGCTGAACCACCAGCCGACGCGCTACCTTATTCGCCACTTCCCGGCCAAAATCTTCGCGCACAATATGCAGACACAAATCGATACCTGCGGCACTGCCTGCTGAGGTCATGACCTTGCCCTCGTCGTAGTACAGGGCATCTTCCAGCACTTCTGTCTGCGGATAGCGCTGGCGCAGCAGTTCGGTATAGCGCCAGTGGGTGGTGGCTTTGCGCCCGTTGAGTAAACCGGCGGCGGCGAGAACAAAGACCCCCGAACAAATAGAGACGATACGGCAGCCGCGTTGGTGTGCAGCCTGAAGCGCCTGGCACAGCGCCTCAGGAACAAGTGATTCCGCCCCGCGCCAGCCGGGGACCACAATGGTCTGCGCCTGGGAAAGCAGTTCCAGCCCGCCTTCAGTCATGATGCGAATGCCGCCGGTGGCATGCAGTGGGCCTTCGTCTACTGCGGCGACGGCGAAGCGATACCAGTTATCGCCAAGTTCAGGGCGAGGCAGACCAAATATCTCTACGGCCACCCCAAATTCAAAGGTGCAAAGGCCATCGTAAGCCAGCACCACGACCTGATGTGGCGGCCGGGATCCTGAAATTGTCATCTTTTTGCTGTTTTCTGTCATAACGCTAGGCAGTCGGCGGTTGGGGTATTCGTTAAAGTAGTGTTAACACAAACACGGAGAAAACACGATGAGCACAGTAACCGACTTTCCCGCCGCATCACCAGAAGAAGCAGTGGGCCATTTTTTGCGCCGTCTAAGCGTCGAGACGGACTGCGCCGATGTGCATGATGCGCTGGCGCATCATGACCAGGACTTTGTGCTGCTTCATGTGGTGGGAAGCGAGGAGGTCTTTGCCCGTCGCCATATCCCCGGGGCCATCCATTTGCCTCATCGGGCGATGACCCCGGAACGCATGGCGCAGTGGCCGAAAGATACGCTGTTTGTTGTTTACTGCGCCGGGCCGCACTGTAACGGCGCTGACCGGGCGGCACTGAAGCTGGCGCGGATGGGGCTGGGGGTAAAAATTATGATCGGGGGGATAACCGGCTGGCAGGATGAGGGCTTCAGTTTTGCCGCAAGTTGAATTTTTTTCATGTGCCATGAATTAATCTCGGTTGCCCATAAATCCTGCCTGTGACATGTTATTTGGACATTTAGCCATCCAGATGTCTAAAAATTCAAATAATGAACTATCACGCCGGGAAATTACTTCTCCCGGCGCGCGAGGAGAACACCATGCAGCGACAACAGGCTCCCTTCCGTGCTGACGTAGTCGGCAGTTTTTTACGCCCGGACAGCATCAAACATGCGCGTCAGCAGTTCGCCGAGGGGGCGATCAGCGCCCAACAGCTGCGTGCGGTTGAGGATGAGGCTATCCGTCATGTGGTGCAGTCACAATGCGAGTGCGGCTTACATGTGGTCACTGACGGTGAGTTTCGCCGCGCCTGGTGGCACTTCGACTTTTTTGATGGCCTGCAGGGCGTAGAGCGCTACGAATCTGAGCAGGGCATCCAGTTTAACGGCGTGCAAACTAAAGCCCACAGCGTGCGGGTGACCGGCAAACTGGCTTTCGGCGACCACCCAATGCTGGAAGATTTCCGCTACCTGAAAAGCATCAGTGGCGACGCCCAGCCTAAAATGACCATCCCAAGCCCCAGCGTGCTGCATTTCCGCGGCGGGCGTAAGGGCATCGATGCCCAGGTTTACCCTGAACTGGATGCGTACTTTGACGACCTGGCGACTACCTGGCGTGATGCTATCCATGCTTTTTATGATGCGGGCTGTCGCTATCTGCAGCTTGATGACACCGTCTGGGCGTACCTGTGTTCTGACGAGCAGCGCCGCCAGATTGCTGAGCGTGGCGACGACGCCGACGAACTGGCGCGCATTTATGCCCGGGTGCTGAATAAAGCGCTGGAAGGGAAACCGGATGACCTGACCATTGGTCTGCATGTCTGTCGCGGTAACTTCCGTTCCACCTGGATCTCCGAAGGCGGTTATGAGCCGGTGGCCGAAATCCTCTTCGGCAGCGTCAATGTTGACGCCTTCTTCCTCGAATATGATAACGATCGCTCGGGTGATTTTGCGCCGCTGCGTTTTGTGCGTCCGGGCAAGCAGCAGGTGGTGCTGGGGTTGATCACTACCAAAAATGGGGAACTGGAGAACCCGGAAGGGATCAAAGCCCGTTTACAGGAAGCCGCACAATACGTGGATCTCAGCCAGATTTGTCTCAGCCCGCAGTGTGGTTTTGCCTCAACCGAGGAGGGCAATTCCCTGACACCTGCGCAACAATGGGATAAAGTACGCCTCGTGACCCAAATTGCAGAGCAGGTCTGGTAAGTCAGACGCACTGAGTTCATCCATTTTTTAAACGGACATATGGGGAGATCCCGTATGTCCGTTTTGTCGTTTGTGGGTCACTGCGAAGAGATATTTATAACAAGGAGTGAAGCAATGTCGATTTTTTACTGGCTGGCAGGGAGCATGAAGTGAGTCCGCAACGCGCATTACACTCATCCTCTTTTCGTCATCTCTTTTTTGCCCGCCTGCTGACGGTGCTCGGCAACGGTATCGCCCCCATTGCTCTGGCGTTCGCAGTGCTGGATATTGGCGGATCGGCTGCCGACCTCGGTCTGGTGGTTGCCGCGCGATCGTTGTTTAACGTCGCCTTTTTATTGCTGGGTGGAGTGCTGGCCGATCGCTATTCGCGCAGCGTGGTGATGGTCTCCTCGTCGCTGGCAGCCGCGGTTTCGCAAGGCGTCGTGGCCTGGGTGGTACTGGATGGCAGCGCGACAATTCCTCTACTTGCTATCCTGGGCGCGCTCAACGGCGCCGCCGCCGGGATTGCCTTACCAGCATCTTCTGCCATGGTGCCGCAAACGGTGCCGGTTCGTAACCTGCGCGAAGCCAACGCGTTGATTCAGCTCGGCGTATACGGGGGAACGGTGATTGGCGCGTCAATGGGAGGACTGCTGACCAGCGCCATTGGGCCGGGCTGGGGTCTGGCTATTGATGCCCTGGGCTTTGCCCTCGCCGCGCCGCTTTATCAGCGGATCCGGGTTAACGCAATGCAGGCTGAAAACAGCGCCTCGAACATTTTGCAGGATCTGCGCGAAGGCTGGAAAGAGTTTATCGCCCGCAGTTGGGTGTGGGCGATTGTCGTGCAGTTCACCATTATCAACGCAGCCTTTAGCGGCGTGGTGATGGTGCTGGGGCCGATAGTGGCCGACAGCTCCTTTGGCCGCACGGGCTGGGGATTTATTGTGGCGGCGCAAAGCATCGGCCTGATTGCCGGATCGCTTATCGCGCTGCGCTGGCGGCCTCGCCGCGACCTGCTGATTGGAGTTATTCTGGTGGCGTTTTGCGCCGTGCCGATGGTGATTCTCGGTTTTTACCCCTCAACACTGCTGCTGATGGGCGCTTTCTTTATGGCAGGCGTAGGTTTTGGCCAGTTTGGCGTGGTCTGGGCGCAATCCCTGCAAACCCATATCCCCGCGCAAAAGCTGGCGCGGGTTTATGCTTATGATGCGATGGGCTCTTTTATCGCCATTCCGGTCGGTGAGATTGCCGCCGGGCCGCTGGCGTTACAGTTTGGCAGCCCGACGGTATTAGCCGCCTGTGCGGTTGCGGTCGTGCTGGCAACCCTGGTCACCAGCTTTACCCCGTCTATCCGCCAGTTGGATAACCGCCCACAGCTGCGGGCTCAATCTTAATGTTACTGGCTGCCACTCATCTGTAATTGGGGCAGGGGTTTTGCCTGGATGCCGCGGATCATCGCGCACCAGGCAAAAAAGACCACCAGCATCAGGATAACGAACAGCGACCAGCCGGGCAGTGATGCCAGAATCACCCCGGTCAACATCGGGTTCATCGCCGCGCCTAACCAGCCCAGCGCCTGGGCGGAGAAGTAACTGGCTTTCATGCCCGGCGGGGCAATGTTGTCGATCAACATATATTCACCCGGGGCGTAGATGATTTCGCCGATGGTAAAGACCGCCACCGATAGTCCCCACAGCCACAGGTTGTCACCTGAAAACATAAAGCCCGCCAGCCCCAGAATGAAGCTCAAGGTTCCGAGCGTCATCAGCGGCCGCAGGTTTGAGGCATTCAGTCGGCGGCCAATGGCATATTGCAGTGTCACCACCATCGCGGCATTCACCGGCAAAATGACCGCCACCACTTTTTCCGCAAATTCGTTGTCAGCAACCGACATCAGGTACTGAGAAATACAGGAGGCAAAGGATCCGGCCACAAAGGAGGCCAGAAAACCGGAGAAGGTGAACCAGCGTAAGGCTCTGTCCTGCAACAGCACTGACGGTGACCAGGCCACGCTATTCTCTTCACGGCGCATCACCGAAATACGCTGGACGCACAGCTGAATAAGCACCACCGGGATCGCCGAGCAGGTCGCCGCCAGCAGAAAGGGCAAATTGAGGTTATACATCACCAGAAACGTGCCCAGTGGCGGGCCGACGGTCCAGCCGACGTTGATCACGCTGTAATTGAGGGAGAAAATTTTTGCTTTTGCCGTGGCGCCCAGGGTGTCGGAGAAATAGGCTTTCACCACGGTTGAAAAGACCGAGTAAGCGCAGTTAATCATCGAGAAAAACAGCACCACCAGCCCCGGATGATTAACCACCGGTATGGCGGCAAAGCCGACTAAAAAGACGGACACCGCCAGTACCATATAGCGCTTTTTATCGAACTTATCGGCGAGGATGCCAAACCCCAGGCTAAATAAAACCCCGATGGTCAGAGCGGCGGTCAGGGCATAACCGACCTGCTCGACGCTCATTGCATACTGGCGATTGAGGTAGATGGTCATAAAAGGCAGCGTTGCGCCGCGACCAATGGTTAACAGCAACGACGACGCCAGTAAGGCGAAGATAGAGCGCTTTTGAGTTGAAATCATTTCCCTGCCCGACAATGCTTGTTGTTATAGCTTTTTGTGATGTCTAACAGCAATAACATGCATAAAGCGTGATGCACAATGGTTGATTTATTGGATTATGCGAAATCTGACCTGCCAATATTAATGATCTGTCTCTGGACTGAATTTTGCGTTAACGTAAATTCTTTACAAAAGCTGAACAAACACTGAGGCAATGAATGACGCGTAAAGATGGGTTTCTGGCGCTGTTGGTGGTGGTGGTATGGGGCCTGAATTTTGTGGTAATTAAAGTCGGGTTGCATAATATGCCGCCGTTAATGCTGGCCGGATTACGCTTTGTTCTGGTGGCCTTTCCGGCCCTGCTTTTTGTGACCCGTCCTAAGGTTCCGCTGAGCTTGCTCCTTGGCTATGGGTTAACCATCAGCTTTGGGCAGTTTGCGTTTCTCTTCAGCGCGATCAAATTTGGCATGCCGGCGGGGCTGGCATCATTAGTGCTCCAGGCGCAGGCGTTCTTTACGATAATCCTCGGCGCGGGCGTATTTGGCGAACGCTTACAGGCAAAACAGTTGGTCGGGATAACCCTGGCTGTTGTCGGGGTTCTGGTGCTGATCGAGTCCAGCCTCAATGGGCAACAGGTGCCATTGATTGGCTTTATCCTCACTCTGTCGGGGGCGTTTTGCTGGGCCTGCGGCAATATCTTCAACAAAAAAATTATGCAGCACAGTTCCCGCCCGGCAGTGATGTCGCTGGTGGTATGGAGTGCGCTGATCCCCATTGTGCCCTTTATGGTCGCCTCGCTGATATTCGATGGCCTGGCGCTAATGCTTCAGAGCCTGGTCTCTATCGATACGACCACGGTGTTGTCGCTGGTGTATCTGTCGTTTGGCGCAACCATCGTCGGCTACGGGATCTGGGGGGCATTGATGGGGCGTTATGAAACCTGGCGTGTGGCGCCTTTGTCCCTGCTGGTTCCGGTCGTGGGGCTGGGCAGTGCGGCGGTATTACTGAATGAGTCTATGTCGGTGCTGCAACTGGCGGGTGCGCTACTGGTGATGGCGGGGCTGTATATCAACGTCTTCGGGTTTCGTCTGCGGCGGGCAGTGGCGGTGAAATCATAGGCTGAAAAAAAGCCCCGCAAAAGCGGGGCAAACAAAGTCAGGTGCGAGAATTGTAATACGCAACACCCAACTTATCGGATTTGTCACTGCCGGTTCCCATATGGTTGAAGTCGAAAGGGGACTTGTCGTGGGCAGTGGGCATCACCATCACGTCGCGATTTGGCGGGGTGGGGTGAGCGAATTGCTCCGCATAACTCTGGCCGGAAAATAACACCATAAGGGTGATGGCGGCACAGGTGATACGTTTCATGATTTCCTCGATACGTCTTAAAGCAGGCGATTAGTAACTACAGTTATTGATGGGGAACAGATACCGGTTTTCACCGGGAATATTCGTGACACGATACTTATGCGGCGGGACATCAAAATAGTTTTTGAACGTCCGGGTCAGGGTCTGTTGCGATTCAAACCCATAGCGCTCCGCAAGATACAGGATCGGCTCATTACTTTGTTTCAGCTTTTGTGCGATTTCAGTCAGCTTACGGCTGCGGATGTATTGACCAAGCGAATGGCCGGTTTCTTTTTTAAACATCCGTTGCAGGTGCCATTTCGAATAACCTGAACGTTCAGAGACGCGCTCAAGCGACATCGGAGATTCCAGGTTCTCTTCAATCCAGCCCAAAATGCTATGAATAGTGATGGCGTCAGTATTGCGTCTGGACATCGTCATACCTCTTTGTTTTACGGCAAGACTTTCTTGAGTAAGTACTCAAGGGTTGCCACTTCGTCTGCCGATAAGTTTTTTGTTAATTCCTGGTGCAGGTCTTGCCCTACTAATTGGTGACATTGCTCAATAAGCGCTTTGCCTTCGGTGGTTAATTGCACCAGCACACCACGCTTATCGTGCGGATTCGGGTGACGTTCGATCCAGCCTTTGCAGACCAGCCTGTCCAGCATGCGCGTCAATGCACCCAGATCGACCGACAACACTTTCTTTAACTCAACCGGAGTAATGCAGACCTGACAGCGGATAGAGCAAAGCACCTTAAATTGCGTTGCTGTAATATCAAACGGTGAAAGGTAGTCGTTCAATAAACGATCTTTTTTCTGGTTGACCATATGGATCAAGCGACCAAGTGGAATAATTTCGTTAAACAGATCACTTGTGCTTTTCACAATGGTTGCCCCGGCAAGTAGATTAATCACGGCAGATATTATTGCCGGGGCAAGTATATGTCAACTGAAGTAATAAGCTTATGCCACGAATTGCTAAAGTCAGGCGGCGTGGATTTTTAATAGTGGAAATCTGTGTGATTTTTCATATATAAATCAATAGTTTGTAAAGCAAAGTGCCTCAGATATGAGGATGACGATATACTTGCCGGTACGATTGGCTCTGCGGGAGTGTGCTGTTAGATGATGGATTTATTAAAAGCAATTGGCCTGGGTCTGGTGGTGTTACTGCCGCTGGCAAACCCGTTAACCACCGTAGCACTCTTCCTGGGTCTGGCGGGGAACATGAACAGCGCCCAGCGTAATCAGCAGTCGAAGATGGCCTCCATCTACGTCTTTGTCATCATGATGGTGGCTTACTATGCTGGTCAGCTGGTGATGAATACCTTTGGTATCTCAATTCCAGGTTTGCGTATTGCCGGCGGGCTGATTGTGGCCTTTATCGGCTTTCGTATGCTGTTTCCGCCGACAAAAACCCATGTCTCGCCGGAAGTGCGGAGCAAATCAGAACAGCTGGAAGATGAACCCTCGGCGAACATTGCTTTTGTACCTCTGGCGATGCCCAGCACCGCTGGTCCCGGCACCATTGCGATGATTATCAGCTCTGCGGCCACCGTGCGCGACTCGACCGCCTTTCCTCAGTGGGTTATCTGGGTTGCTCCGCCGCTGATTTTTGCCTCCGTCGCGGTGGTATTGTGGGGATCGCTGCGCAGTTCCGGGACCATTATGCGGCTGGTGGGTAAGGGAGGTATTGAAGCTATCTCCCGCCTGATGGGTTTCCTGCTGGTCTGTATGGGGGTGCAATTTATCATTAATGGCGTGCTGGAAATTGTCGCTAAATTCCCGGCAACCCACTGATGAAGCCGTTTAGCTGCATTCTTCTCGCTCTGACTCTGCTGCTGGCCGGTTGCCAGCAACAGCAACGTGAGCAGCCCTTGGGGCAGCAAAGCTTTACTGAGTATCAGCAACAGACCCGGGCCTGGGTTGCCAGCCACCGGGCATTCCAGACGCTGGATAAAACCAGCGAGTTGCAGTGGAACAGCCCTCAGGAGTGGAAACCCGCAGGCAAAGCCATGCGCGGCATCCTGCTGATCCATGGTCTGGGCGATGCGCCAGGCTCGTTCACCGATATTGCGCCGGAACTGGCAAAGCAGGGCTTTCTGGTGCGCTCAGTGCTGCTGGCAGGCCATGGCACGCGTCCTGCTGATATGCTGCATGTCAGCGTTGACCAGTGGCGGCAGGTGGTCAGTGAACAGGCTGCTATCCTGCAAAAAGATGTAGGTGAGGTATGGCTGGGAGGTTTTTCAACGGGCGGCAACCTGGCGCTGGAATATGCGATGCAGCATCCACAGATACAGGGACTGCTACTCTTCTCCCCGGCGATCAAATCCAGTACCGGGTATGATTTCCTCGCTCCGGCGGCGGCGCTGTTTCGCGACTGGCTGCGCCCACCGAGCGCTATTTTCCCGCAGCAGATTGCGACCCGCTATCTGCGCGTGCCCACCAACGGTTTTGCCCAGTACTATCACACCAGCGCTTCGGCGCAGGATCTTATCGCCCGCCAGCGCTATAGCAAGCCGGTATTGATGGTACTCAGTGAGCATGATTCGGTCCTCAATACCCGCTGGATCCTCGACCATTTCGATGCCGTCTTCACCCATCCGGCAAGCCGCGTTATCTGGTATGGCGAGCCCCAGCCTGAGCTTCGTCATACCGAACGCGTCAAGGTGAAGCCGGACTTTTTACCCGAACAACGCATCAGCCAGTTTTCGCATATGTCGGTACTGTTTTCACCGCGTAATCCGCTCTACGGGCGTAAGGGCAGTGTGCTTCTCTGCGCGAACGGTCAACCGGATGACGCCACCCGGCGTTGCCTCAACGGCGATGAAGTGTGGTATTCCGACTGGGGGCTGGTAGAAAAAGATAAAGTTCACGCCAGACTCACATGGAACCCGTGGTTCGACTGGCAGACGCAGGTAATAAAAGACGTGGTATCGGGGAGTTAAACAGAAGGGATGAAAGCCGGAGAAAGACTCTCCGGCCTGCGCGCCATCTTACATATGATGAGGCTGCTGGTTATCTTCCAGCGACACTGGCCAGCGGCGGAAAATGATAACCGACCAGACCAGCGCGGCTACCGCCGGGATTGCCCCCGCATAGCCAATGGCCGACATCGACCATTGCAGGCTGATCTGGTTGCCTACCAGCGCGCCCGCGCCAATACCAATATTGAAAATCCCGGAGAACAGCGCCATCGCCACGTCGGTGGCATCCGGCGCCAGCGCCAGCACTTTAACCTGCATCCCAAGGCCGATAATCATGATTGCCACGCCCCAGAACACGCTGAGGATGATCAGCTGTTGTTCGCTACCCGCCGCAGAGCGCAGGAACAGCAGAGAGAGCACCAGCAGGCCAATAGCGCCGCTTATCAGCAATGAGGCATATTTGTTGCCGAGTTTGCCGAACAGCACGCTGCCGACAATGCCCGCGCCGCCGAGGATCAACAGCAGTACGGTGGCGAAATTACCGCTAAAACCCGCCACGTCGCGGACAAAGGGTTCGATATAGCTGTAGGCGGTGTAATGCGCCGTGACCACCACCACCGTCAGCAGATAAATACTCAGCAGCGCCGGGCGACGAAACAGTTCAGGCAGGCTGCGCAGGGAGCCGGAATGCTCACTCGGCAGTTCAGGCAACAGCTTGATCAGACAAACCAGGGTCACCAGCGCGCCAAAGCCGATGGCAAAGAAGGTGGTGCGCCAGCCGAAGTATTGCCCGACAACGCGGCCAATGGGGATCCCCAGCACCATCGCCAGCGCGGTACCGGTGGCAATCAAACTCAGCGCCTGGGCGCGTTTGCCAGCCGGTGCCAGACGAATCGCCAGCGACGCGGTGATCGACCAGAAAATGGCGTGGGCGAAGGCGATACCAATCCGGCTTATCACCAGCACCTTAAAGTCCCAGGCCAGGAACGACAGCACATGGCTACCAATAAACAGGACAAAAAGGGCAATCAGTAGCTTACGACGCTCAATCTGGCTGGTCAGCAGCATAAAGGGCAACGACATCAACGCCACAACCCAGGCGTAGATGGTCAGCATAATGCCCACCTGCGGCGTCTCCATATTAAAACTTTGCGCAATGTCCGACAGCAGCCCTACGGGCACGAACTCAGTGGTATTAAAAATGAATGCCGCAACCGCGAGCGTAACCACCCGTAGCCACGCGACTTTTCGTGAAACCAGTTGTGTTGTCATAGTGTTTTGGGGTTCGTTGCGAGGAGAAGAAATTAGGCTGATCTTAGATCCATTTCTGCTCAAAATACAAACATTTTGTGACGAATGTCTCAATTTTTATCGAGGGTGAAAAAAGCGGGTTGAATGTGATAGAAATAGAAGCGAAAAACAAAAGTAAAACAAGAGGAAAGGCTATGCACACAATCGATTTTTACATGGTAGATGCTTTTAGTGACCGCACCTTTGGCGGGAACGCCGCCGCAGTCTGCCCGCTTACCGAATGGCTGCCGGACGCGCAGTTACTGAAAATGGCCCAGCAGCATAACCAGTCAGAGACGGCGTTTTTTGTGCGCAATGACACCGGCTACGAACTGCGCTGGTTTACCACCCAGTATGAAATTAACCTGTGCGGGCACGCCACCCTCGCGGCTGCACACGTCATTTTTGAGTATCTGGATTTCCCGGACACGCAGATTAATTTTGAGACCCGTTTTGTCGGGCCGCTGACCGTCACCCGCAAAGGGGACTGGCTGACGCTCGACTTCCCGGCATGGGAAACGGAAGTGGTGGATACGCCACCGGCGCTGCTGTTCGAGACGCTGGGCATCAACAGCGCCAAAGAAGTCCGCGTAGCGCGTGATTACATGGTGGTGCTGGAAAATCAGCAGCAGGTGGAAGCCATCAAGCCGGATATCGCCGGGATGATACCGCTGGGCAAAATGGTCTGCATTACCGCACCTGGCGATACGGACGATTTCGTCAGTCGCTTCTTCTGCCCGGGTGAAGCTGTCGCGGAAGATCCGGTCACCGGATCCTCTCACAGCATGCTCATTCCATACTGGGGCAAAACCCTGGATAAAACCCTTATGCAGGCGCGTCAGGTCTCGGCCCGTGGCGGAGATTTACGCTGTGAATGGCTCGGGGACAGAGTGCTGATTGGCGGCCAGGCGACGACCTATCTGATCGGTAAAGTTTATTTGCGCTAAAAAAATCACCCGGCAGATGTCTAAGAACCTGTCTGCCGGGTTTTTCTCAAATCACGGATTAGCTCTGTTTGACCGTATTAAGGCCGGTAACCGGATCGTTATCGACAATGGGTTCGATTTTGCCCAGCAGGAACAGGTAATTAAGAATACCAATTACCACAAGTCCGGCAGAAAATACCAGTGCCCAGGTGAAGGAACCAGTGGCAGCGACGATCGCCCCCGTCACGATAGGACCAACGGCCCCCCCGAGATTTGACACGGTATTTTGCAAACCCGCCACAATTGACACACTGTTTTTCGGGGCGACATCGCCCGGCATTGCCCACACTTGTGAAGCCGCAACCGTCGTTCCTGATTTGGCGACGCACAGCAGGAATACCGTCATGATCACCGAGTCAGTAAAGGGCGCAAAGCCAATACAAAGCGCCATTAACAGACCAATCGTCAGGAACAGTTTGCGCGTAGCAGTCAGGGACAAGATCTTTTTGTGCACGATGCGATCGGATGCCCAGCCTGCAAAGACTTCAATCACCATGCCGCAGAGTAAGGGCAGTGCGGCGACCATCCCCATTTTAATGAAGTCCATACCTTTATCTTTGACCAGATAAGTAGGCAGCCAGGTGATAAAGAAGTAGGAGGTATAGTTTATGGTGAAGAACCCAATGCACATGGCCCAGATGTTGCGGTAGCGCAATAACTTATACCATTTCATTGGCAGGACGGATTTGTCCCCGTGTTTTTGCGCCTGTCCATCCCGAATATGCCGGATTTCCTCCTGGCTTATTTTTTTGTGATCTTCGGGGTTTTCAGAATAAATAAAATACCATGCAATAACCCAGAACAGGCCGATACCACCAATAATCAGGAATGTCAGTCGCCAGTCGAAGGTATAAATCATCCAGACAATTAACGGCATGGCGACGGCACCGCCAAATTTCGATGCGCTGTCGAACAAACCTGACACAGTCGCACGCTCTTTATCCGGGAACCAGCGCGCGGCGATCCCGGCATTACTTGGATAGGCCGCAGCTTCACCCACGCCCAGTGCCAGTCGAAGCGCAAGTAATGATTTAAATCCGGTCGCGACCCCCATCAATGATGTGGCGATTGACCACCATGCAACGGCAATCCCTAATCCTTTTTTCTGGCCATAGCGATCGGCAAACCAACCCGCCGGAATTTGTAATAGCGAATAGGACCAGAAGAAGGCCGCCATAATAAAGCCCATCATTTCCGGATCTAATTTTAATTCATCGATGAGATGAGGGGCCGCGGCAGATAAAACAGTGCGATCAATATAGTTAATGGCAATGGCCAACCACATTAAACCGGCTATCCACCAGCGAATACGCGTCTTAGTGGCGATATTATTCATATGTAGGCTCATAATCAGATGTTCATTAAAAGTGGAAATGCCATAACATTTCCACACAAAATCACAAAGAGTTCATTACATTGCCAGGGCGTTGATGCTTAATAACACATTCGATAATGTTATTGACGCAACGCTCACTGATCCCACTAATCGCACCGTCGGTATAACCGGCAATATGTGAAGTAGGGAGGAAGTTTTCCAGGGTAAATAATGGATGTTCGTTACATGACTCGGTATCAAAAACATCGGCCGCCGCACCAGAAATTATCTGGTTGCTTAAGGAAGGTGCGATTTAATCGGTGGGGTTCAGTGGAGTCCTTATCTGTATTAGCCTTACCTTAGCTGAGCT
>NZ_CBFFRJ010000111.1:0-17235 GCF_965644225.1 Phytobacter sp. V91
TGCGGGCATCGTGAAAAATCTATGGCAAAGAAAGCCTTATGTTCTCATAACTGACGATTAAATCGCACCTTCCCTAGATTTTGATAAGATTGAATTTATCCTGGAGCACGATCTTACGCTGACCTATAAAATATTAAAATATGCCAGAAATATTATCTTCAGGATCAGCGGGCCTGGCAATACAGAACATTTGACCCTCAAAAGTATTGCTATGTATCTTGGGCGCAAAGAGCTGTCACGCTTTGTCTCCCTGGCCTGCCTGACGAACCTCAATAGCAAAAATAACCATGAGCTTTATCATCTGTCGCTGGTGCGGGCAAAATTCTGCGAGGTCATTGTGGAAAAATCCCTGCCCACATCCAGTACCCAGGACGCATTTTTATGCGGATTACTGTCATTACTTGATGCCCTTCTCGACACGCCGATTGAAGATATTTGCCAGCAAATCGTCATTCCGGTGCCGATCGGTGATGCGCTGGTGAAAAGAGAGGGGCCGCTGTACCCGATCCTCTGCCTTGCCCGTCATTTTGAACGCCGGGAGTGGGAAGAAGTGAAAGCCCTGGCGGGCGTCCTTGCGATACCTGATTTCGTGGCTATCGATGCAATGACGGTGGCGACTATGTGGGCTGATGCCACGGTGGCTGACGGGTAGGTGTCGGCCCACAAACTTAAGCCACCGACGTTAAGCGCAACCATGTCACTGCGCGGCGTATAGCAAAAGTTCGCATTAGACTAGCAATATAAAATCGTAGTTCCCCTGGCATCGAAGTGCTATCACTCAGCGAATAACTGAATGCATTGACACATAAAGAGAAATACGATGCCAGAATCTTCGATCTCCCCCATTACGTCAGCAAAATCATCCGTAGCCGCAGAGCAGGGGCTCTCCGTGCTGGAAGCCCGGATCAAACAGGACCTGGAATGGCTGGCATTGCCCGCCAAACGCTGGCTGCCGCAGCAAACAGACCCGCAGGCGCAGAACGTGGTAATCATCGGCGCAGGTATGGCTGGTCTGGCGGTGGCATTCGCCCTGCGGCTACAGGGCATTGATGCCGTGCTGTATGACAAAGCACCCAGGGATTATGAGGGGCCATGGGCGACCACCGCGCGCATGGAAACTCTACGCTCTCCTAAACACCTGACCGGACCGGCGCTGGATATCCCCTCTCTGACCTTCCGTGCCTGGTACGAAGCACAATTTGGTCTGGAGGACTGGGAAGCCTTAGACAAGATCCCTCGTCTGCAATGGGCGGATTATCTGCGCTGGTATCGTCAGGTACTGGCGCTG
This sequence comes from Phytobacter sp. V91, assembly GCF_965644225.1. Classification (NCBI taxonomy): domain Bacteria; kingdom Pseudomonadati; phylum Pseudomonadota; class Gammaproteobacteria; order Enterobacterales; family Enterobacteriaceae; genus Phytobacter; species Phytobacter sp. V91. The sequence continues at coordinate 1,289 of NZ_CBFFRJ010000111.1, forward strand.
GATGTGCGTAACGATCACACCCTGACGGATCTGAACGTGCAGGATCCGTTGCGTGTCGAACTGACGTTTTCGCACTCAGGCCAGACTCAGCGGGTCAGCGCGCGTAAGGTGATCCTCGCCACCGGTATGGATGCCTTTGGCGGGCCCGCTATCCCGGATTTTGTGGCCGATGTGCCGAAGCAATTTTGGGCGCACTCGGAAGAAGCCATTGATTTTGCCGCCCTGGCCGGACGGCGGGTGGCGGTCGTTGGCGGCAGCGCCACGGCGATGGATGTTTCTGCCACGGCGCTGGAAGCCGGAGCCGCAGGGGTTGAACTGCTGATCCGGCGGCCTGATTTCCCGCGGGTGAACCTGTCGAAAGGGGCCGGTAACCCGGGTCTTGAATCAGGCTACTTTAACCTGCCGGATGAGTGGAAATGGCGGCTGGCGCAGCATATTGCCAGCGTGCAGACGCCGCCTCCGCACGGCAGCACGCTGCGCGTCTCGCGCCATCCCAATGCCTGGTTCAATTTCAACGCCCCGGTTGAGCGCGTGGAAACCCGTGACGGAGGTCTTGTCATACATACGCCACAGGGAGAAGTGCCGGTGGATTTCCTGATCCTTGCCACCGGCTATGCCCTCGACTGGCAGGCCCGTGCGGAATTTCATGCCCTGGCGGGTAAGGTCAAAACCTGGGGCGATGCCTGGCAACCTCCCGCCGATAAACAGAACGCGCAGCTGGCGAGCTATCCGTATCTGGGCGCTGATTTTGCGTTTCAGGCGAAGCATGACGATACGCCATCTTCGCTGGCGCGGTTGCACTGCTTTAGCTACCCGGCGCTGCTCAGCAATGGCCATGTTGTCGGCCTGATCCCGGGCATCAGCCAGGGCGCGCGCACCCTGGCGCAAAGTATTGCCGGCCAGCTTTATCATGAGGATCGCGAGCACCATTATCAGGCCATTATCCATTTCGATGACCCTGAATTATTGGGCGATGAGTGGCAGCCTGCCGTGCCTTATGCCTGGCGCGAACGATAAGGAGGCCACCATGACGCAGCATACTCAGCAACCGCCGGTCGCGGTGGTTACCGGCGGAACCAGCGGCATTGGGCTGGCCATTGCCCAGGCCCTGGCGCGCGATCATCAGGTCTATATTGTGGGTCGTCGGCCTGTAGAGCCGGAGGATGAAGAACGACGGCATCTGACTCCGGTCAGCCTGGATATTCGCGATAGCGCCGGGGTTGCCGGTTTTATCGCGACCCTGCCGCGTCTGGATGTGCTGGTGCACTCGGCCGCCGTCGCTGAGCCATACCGGGTCGCGGAGGCCACGCCAGACATCTGGCAGCACCATTTTGCCGTCAATCTGTTCGCCCCTGCCGAGCTGACGCGCCTGGCCCTGCCGAAACTGCGCGACAGCCGGGGGCAAATTGTGTTTATCAATTCAGGTTCCGGCACGCGCCCGCTGGCGGGGCACACGGTCTATTCCGCCAGCAAATTTGCCCTGCATGCGCTGGCCGAAGCGCTACGCAATGAGGAGCGGGAGCAGGGGGTCCGTGTTGCCACGGTGTATCCCGGCCCGACTGATACGCCCATGAACCGTCCGCAGCTGGCGGACGATCCGCTGGCGCGCAGTTCTCCGCATTCCATCGCCAGCGCCGTTCGTCTTATCGTCGATACCCGCGAGGAATCACAGGTTACCGAGGTGGTAGTGCGACCGCGTCACGATCCCGCCGCCCGCTAAAACAGAAGTGAAAACGGCGTGCCAGCCTTGCGCGGTACGCCAAAATAACACCTTGATATCACTCGTAACATTTGATTATCTCGCGCACTTTTTGCGCATAATCTAAGCCGTTTTTATTGGTTGTCAGCGGATAAAACACGCGCAAAAAATGGGGCTCCTTCCAACACTGGAGTAACACCATGAGCGCAACCTCACGTATCAAAGCCCTGCTTGCCGGGGAACAACTTGCCCGCCCTGCGATTGCCGGTTGGCTGCATCTGCCGCTTGTCGATCGCAGCCCTGAGGCCTTTATTCGGGAAACCATCCGCCTGACGGACGAGAATCAGTGGGATTTTGTCAAAGTGATGTCCAACGGGCACTACCTGGCCGAGGCCTACGGTGCGGATATCCAGTTCTCTGACGATCCGACCCAGTGGTCCGGCGTTTTTCGCCGCTACCCTGTCGCGAGCGTCGGGGATCTGGCCACGCTTCCCGTTCTCGGCGTAGACAACCCTGTCCTGGCCAGAGAGATTGCCATTGTCCGGGGGCTGGTGGCGCACTATCGGGGGGAGGTTCCCATTATCGCGACGCTGTTTACGCCGCTGACCTGGCTTCAGGAGTTGACGCAGTCGACCCGCCCGGAGCCGATTCTGGCCTTTTTGCGCCAGCATCCGGATGCAGTGCGCCACGCGCTGGATGCCGTATTGCAGACCAACCTCAACTTTCTTGATGCACTGCTGGAGGCGGGCATCGACGGCATCTTTCTTGCCACCCAGTTTGCCCGTAGCGACCTGCTGAGCGCTGAGGAATTTCACGCCTTCAGCCTGCCGTATGACGAAGCGCTGTTAAACCATGTGAAGGACAAAACCTGGTTCAATATTCTGCACGTCCACGGTGAGCATCATCTGCTTTTCGAGCCTTACCTGAATTACCCGGTGCAGGCATTCAACTGGGAAAACGTTCCCCATGGCGTGTCCGATGATCTGCGTACCGGAGTTGCAGACCTGCGTGCCCGCACCGACAAGCTGCTGATTACCGGCATCGATCAGCATCAGGACTTTCATGTGGGCGGTGGCGACCGGGAGGCAGTGAAGGCGCGTCTGGCACAGCGCTTAACGCAGCTGCGTGAGGAGAGTGGCGATCGCGGGATTATTTTTGCCCCAGGCTGTGCCCTGCCGCTCGATAGCGACAAGCGTCTGTTCGGTTTACTCGCCCAACTCAGTCTGGCGCAGGTTCCGCGCTAACGCCGCTTAGGCGTTACATCCCGCTAACAAATTTACGCATATTCATTATCAGTATTGTTCTTTGCGGTTTACGAACCGCTGTGAAAATATCGCATCAGGTTTCGGACGGCTAGCCGCCTGTATGGGGTCGTCTGGCCGCTCTCAGCACGACGCTTAAACGATAACCACAGGAAAAAATAACAATGTCGATTTTACACTCCACATACCGCTTTCGCCTTTTCGCCACGCTGGCGCTGGCAGGGATCAGTTCCGCTTCCGTTGCCGCAGAGAACGCCGCTAAAAATGGCGGCACGCTGATCTATCTGGAACAACAGGCGCACACCAATCTCTATCCTCCCGCGGGTGGGTTTTACCCTAACGGCGGCATCCTCAACCAGATAACCGACAAGCTGACCTGGCAAAACCCGAAAACCCTGCAAATTGAGCCGTGGATTGCGCAGTCCTGGACCACCAATGCGGATTACACGGAATACACGTTTAAGCTGCGCCCAAACGTCACCTTCTCCGATGGCACCCCTCTTGACGCCAATGCGGTGGCGAAGAATTTCGATACCTATGGTCTGGGCAATAAAGCCCTTAACCAGACGGTTTCTGAGGTTATTAACAACTATCTGAGAAGCGAAGTGGTCGATCCGCTGACGGTGAAGTTCTTTTTCAAATCACCCTCGCCGGGCTTCCTGCAAGGCACCTCCGCGATTGGCTCCGGGCTGGTCTCACTCTCGACGCTTGAGAAAAACTTTAACCAGCTTGGCAGCGCCCGCAGCATTATTGGTTCCGGCCCCTTTGTGGTCGAAAGCGACCGTCCGGGGCGCGAAGTGAAACTGGTGGCGCGCAAGGACTATAACTGGGCGCCGCCGAGCTTTGCCCATCAGGGACGTCCTTATCTCGATGGGATTAACGTGCTGGTGACGCCGGAGGACAGCGTACGTATCGGGGCGCTGCTCTCCGGGCAGGCAGATGCGATTCGCCAGATCCAGGCCTACGACGAAAAGCGCGTCTCCGATAAAGGCTTTGCCGTTTATGCCTCCCCCACGCGCGGGGTGAATAACAGCGTCAACTTCCGTCCTGATAACCCGCTGGTGGCCGATCAGAAAGTGCGTGAGGCGCTGCTGCATGCCACCAATACCAAAGAGATTGTCCAGACGCTCTTCTCTGCTAACTATCCGCAGGCTACCTCGGTGTTAGCCAAAACGGCGGTGGGCTATGTGGATCTCTCGGACAAGCTGAAATTCGACCCGGCACAGGCGGCGCGTCTGCTGGATGAAGCGGGCTGGAAAAGCGGCCCGGATGGCGTGCGGCAAAAAGACGGGCAATCCCTGACGCTGACGGCGTACGAATCGCCGCCGCAGCCGCAGAACAAAGAGACGCTGCAACTGGTGGCGCAGCAGTGGGCCAAAGTGGGCGTCAAACTCAACGTGCTGGCGGGCGATGCGGGCAGCAAAACCCTCGATAACCTCGACCCGGCCAAAACCGCCGTTTATCCCACCATGGTGGGCCGTGCGGACCCGGACGTACTGAAAAGCCAGTACTACCCGACCGTGCGCAATGTTCTGCTGCAAAAAGGGGGCGCCAGCGACAAGGTGAAGCAGTTTGAGGACAGCCATCTTAACGGCTTACTCGATGGTATCGGCTCCGCCACCTCTGCGGATAAACGCCTCGCGCTGGTTAACGAGGTACAGCAATACCTTATCGATAAAGCCTACGTGATCCCCATCTTTGAAGAGCCGCAGGTCTATGCCGGGGCACCTTCTACTAAGGGGCTGAGCTTCGAAGCGGTAGGACGTCCGAGTTTTTATAACACCTGGTTAGATAAATAACATACGGGGTCCCTCGTCGCCGGGCGGGGGAGCCATAGGGAAAGAGGACATGCGATGGGCAGATATCTGGCGGTACGTTTTGGTCAGGCGCTGATAGTGTTATGGGCGGCATTTACGCTCTCTTTTGTGCTGTTACAGGCGCTGCCTGGCGATGCCATACTGATCAAATTCCAGAATCCGGATCTCGGGTTGAGCGCGGATCAAATTGCTCAGCTGCGGCTGAGCTATAGCGCAGACACGCCGGTACTGACGCAATATCTCCATGCCGTCGCCAGCCTGCTGCGGGGCGATTTTGGCCTTTCCCTCCAGTCCGGGGTGCCGGTCAGCGAGCTGCTGAGCGAAAATCTGCCTTCCACGCTGCTGCTGGCGCTGTTGGGGCTGATTGTCGCCACGCTGCTGGCCTTTGTGCTGGCCGGACTCTCATTTTTGTCGCCATTTCGCTGGCTGCGTGCGGCGCTGCAATCGCTACCCTCGCTGTTTATTTCGGTCCCGACCTTCTGGCTCGGGATTGTGTTAATCCAGATCTTTTCCTTCCAGTTGGGGTGGATCCCGGTTATCAACCCCGGCCCGTGGCAGGGGCTGATCCTGCCAACGCTGACCCTGGCGTTACCGATTTCAGCCCCGCTGGCGCAAATTCTGATGCGCAGTATCGACCAGGTACAAACCGAGCCATTTGTCGCAGTGGCACGCGCTAAAGGCGCCAGTCGCGCCGGGGTGCTTACGCGGCACGTGTTGGGCAATGCCCTGTTACCGACGCTGACCGTAGCCGGTTTATTACTGGGGGAACTGATTGCCGGCGCCTTGATAACCGAAACGGTATTTGGCCGCAGCGGCCTGGGGCAGCTTACCCAGGAGGCGGTTAACACCCAGGACTGCAGTGTGTTGCAGGCCATTGTGGTGATTTCCGCTGGTGCCTTTGTGGTGATTAACCTCGGCATCGATCTGCTTTATCCCTTACTCGATCCCCGCCTGAAAAACAGCACAGGAGTCGCTTTATGACGGTCGTTCCTCAGGGGAAGCTCAGCTTCCCGTTATTGCATAAACGTGCGCGGGTGCCCCGCATCAGGTTGCGTCCGGGCTTGATTGCCGCCTGGCTGGTGTTGCTGACCGTGGTGCTGTGGGCGCTGTTCCCCGCGTGGTTCACCCATTTTAGCCCGACGGAGGGGGTGGCGGGTGCGCAGCGTCTTGCTCCCGGCGACGGTTATCTGCTGGGCACCGATCAGCTGGGTCGCGACCTGTATACCCGCATTATCTACGGTGCCGTGCACTCGCTTTCTGGCGCGATCGTTGCGGTCGGTCTCGGGCTTGTGCTGGGGAGCCTGCTGGGATTGCTGGCCGGTGCGATCGGCGGTTGGCTCGATAGCCTGATTATGCGCGTTATCGATATTCTGCTGGCTATTCCTGGCCTGCTGCTGGCCCTGAGCGTCATCATTCTGCTGGGCTTTGGCACGGTAAACGCGGCCATCGCCGTGGGGGTAACCTCGATTGCCAGCTTTACCCGCCTGGTGCGGGGGGAAACTTTACGCGTGCGGCACAGTGATATGGGGCAGCGGCGGCACCTTCTTCAGCGTGCTGCTGCGCCATATCCTGCCTAACGCCTTAAGTACCGTCTTCGCCTTTGCCGCACTACAGTTTGGCAGCGCTATTCTGGCTATTTCGACCCTCAGCTTCCTCGGCTACGGCGCACCGCCGCCGACGCCGGAGTGGGGATTGCTGATCGCCGAAGGGAGGAATTACCTGGCCACGGCCTGGTGGCTGACTGCCTTTCCGGGAATGGTTGTGGTGCTGGTGGTGCTGGCGACTAACCGAATCAGCCAGTCTTTACGCCGGGGGCAGTCATGAGCCTGAACCTTAGTTTGCAACAGAGTAGCGAGACCGTGCCGGTACTTGAGCTGGAGGATGTCACCATTGGCTATCGTACTGCGCAGGGCGAACGCACGGCGGTGGAAGGGGTGTCATTTCGGATCAATCCCGGTGAAGTGGTGGCGCTGGTCGGGGAGTCCGGTTCGGGCAAGACCACCACGGCGCAGGCGGTGATCGGCCTGCTCAGTGAAAACGGTCGCCTGACGCGTGGGGCTATTCGCCTGAACGGCACCGATATTAGCCGCTGGTCGCAAAAGCAACTGGACGGCATTCGCGGTGCGCGCATCAGCCTGATCCCGCAGGACCCTTCCAGTTCGCTCAACCCGGTCAAAACCATTGGCGCGCAGGTTGATGAGATCCTGCGTTTGCATACGCGAGCATCCCGGCAGGCGATTCGCCAGCAAACCCTGGCGCTGCTGACCCGCGTAGGATTAACGCAGCCCGAGCTCCGTGTGCAGCAGTATCCGTATCAGCTTTCGGGCGGTATGAAACAGCGGGTATTGATCGCTATCGCCATTGCGCTCAGGCCCGCGCTGATTATTGCCGATGAACCCACCAGCGCGCTGGACGTGACGGTGCAAAAACGGGTACTGGATTTACTGGATGTGTTGCGGCGGGAAAGCGGTACTGCCGTCCTCTTTGTCACCCATGATTTAGGCGTGGCGGCGGAACGCGCCGACCGGTTGCTGGTCTTCCGGCATGGACATATCCAGGAGCAAGGTCCGATTCAGGAGGTGTTGCTGGCCCCGCGCAGTCAGTACGCCAGGGAGCTGCTGGCGGATGTTCCCTCGCTCAACCCCACACCCCGCTCGCCACGTCCAGCGGGCGGCGACGTGGTGATTAAGGTGGAGAATCTGGTCCAGACGTATTCGCTTTCCGCAGACAAAAAAACCACCTTTCGCGCGGTGGATAATCTGTCTTTTAGCGTTGAACGCGGCACCAAGCACGCCATCGTCGGGGAGTCGGGCTCGGGAAAAACCACCACTGCGCGCAGCCTGCTCGGTTTTCATCGTCCCACCAGCGGGCAGATTTTGATCGACGGGACAGACATCACCCGCTTAAAAGGGGAGGCGCTGCGCCAGTTCCGGCAAAAAATTCAGCTGGTCTATCAGAACCCGTTTAGCTCACTCGATCCCGCACAGCGATTGTTCGATATTGTGGAAGAACCACTGCGCAACTTTGCCCGATTCGACCGGGCAACACGGGCGCAGAAGGTGCACGAGATGTTTGAACGTGTGGCGCTGCCGCCAGAGCTGCTGACGCGCAAACCGCATGAGCTTTCCGGTGGTCAGCGCCAGCGGGTGGCGATTGCCCGGGCGCTGATTCTGGAACCTCAGGTTCTGGTGCTTGATGAAGCGGTTTCCGCTCTCGACGTAACGGTTCAGGCGCAGATCCTACGTCTGCTGGACAGGCTCCAGCGCGAGCTCGGCCTGACCTATCTGTTTATCTCCCACGACCTCTCCGTGGTACGGCAAATCGCCGATACCGTCAGCGTGCTGCACCATGGAAAGCAGGTGGAGTCCGGCCCGGTGGAACATATTTTTAGCCATTCGCATGACCCCTATACGCGGGAGCTGATCGACGCCATTCCCGGTTTGACGCACCGCACTCAACAGCAGGAGACCTTATGACGTTGCATGACCCCCAGATTGCGCAAAAAGAGATAGCGCTGCATGCCCATGATCTGCTCGACAGCCTGGCGGAGATTGCGCCGGAAAGTGAGCTTGCCGCCGCTCGCCAGACGCGTGAAGCGGCAACGCGTCACACCCAGGGCAGCTATGAGGCGCTGTTTTCCCCCGGCTCTGTAAAGGGAAAGCTCATCCTCGCCGTGCGATTCTGGCTGGCATCCGAGATCGGCAGCTGGCTGAGGGACAGCGTGCTGCATGGCTACTATCAACAACGCAGCAAAGCCTTTGTGGCCCCTGAACTGACCCCGGCATTGAAAACGGCGCAGGCCCATGCCAGAAAGCTAACGCTCACTCCCGTAAGCGCCCAGGCGAGTGACTTGCAGGCCTTGCTGGATGCCGGATGGTCAGAAGACGATATCGTTACCCTGTCGCAGTTAACGGCATTCATTAGTTTTCAGAGCCGCCTGCTGCGTGGATATCGTTTACTGGCCGGTCAGCATGTTGACACACCTGAGGCACAGGCCGTAGCGGCAGGGGAGTGGCACACTCAGCCCCGGACGCTTAGCGGAAAACGGGCGCCTGTTGCCTTTACTCAGGCCGAACTGGACTGGGAGCCGTGGATTGCGGCAAAAGTACTGAGCGATTTTAACGTCGACGAGCAGGCGATCCTCGCCCGTTTCGGCCATAGCGAGTCGGACTATTTCCGCTTACTGGGGCGTAATCTTCCGCTACTTGAGCAGCGCACGCTGACCGATAAAGGGATTTTCTATACCGCATCAGGGCTGCCGCGCGCCGAGCGTGAGCTGGTGGCCGCCGTGGCCAGTAAGGTTAATGGCTGCATTTACTGCGCTTCGGTACATGCCCGCAAAGCAAGCCAGCTCTCAAAACAGCCGGAGGCGGTGCAGCATTTGCTGGACATTGCGCCCGGCGGTGATTTGACCCAGGGGCAGTCACCCCGTTGGCAGGCGGTTATCGGTTTTGCGGCACGGCTCTCCAGCACACCGGCACAGGTTAACGCCCAGGATGTGGCGCTGCTGCGCGACCAGGGGCTGAACACCCTGGAGATCCTGGATCTGGTGCAATCCGCAGCATTCTTTGCCTGGGCCAATCGCCTGATGCTGACGCTGGGTGAACCTTACTGGCCGCAGGAGTGAGCCGCTAAAAGAGAATGTTACAGGGTGATCCGCAGCGATAAATAGCGGATCATTCTTTTCCCCGCCTTTTATATTCCTCAATATTTTGCCAGTGTCAATTTCAGGGCAAAAGACGCATATCGAAAATCTGTTTTTCAACTTAGCATATGTTTTTTTCTTGTTTGTCTTTAGAGACCCCGCAGCAATATAGTTTTTGCTAAGGAATAAATGCCATCGTTGGGCATTTATCAGAGCTAGCACGTTGCGAAAATATAATGATGATTGCTATTGAGAAGATCAGTAAAAGTTTTACTGGCGAAAAAATATTAAAAGAGGTTTCGCTTTCCATCTCCGCCGGAGAAATTATCTGCATTATTGGTCCAAGCGGTTCGGGAAAAACGACATTATTACGCACACTGAATTTTCTTGAGCCTGCCGACAGCGGACAAATAAAAATCGACGATGCCGTTGTCGATTGCGCGAAAGCCGGAAAAAAAGAGATTGAAAAAATACGTGCGAAAACAGCGATGGTCTTTCAGTCCTGGAATCTGTTTCACAATCTAACCGCCCTGCAAAATATTACCGAAGGTCTGATCTATGCGCAAAAACGCCCGCGTCAGGAGGCGGTAGCGTTAGCCGAACGTCTGCTAAAACAGGTCGGCCTGCTGCATAAAAAAGACCATTACCCGAACAGCCTGTCCGGTGGGCAGAAACAGCGCATCGGTATTGCCCGCGCGCTGGCGATAAACCCGGCCGTGCTGCTACTGGATGAGCCTACATCGGCGCTGGATCCGGAGAAAGTAGGCGAAGTGCTGACGCTGATTCAGGAGATTGCCGCAAACGGGCAGACGATGATTATCGTCACCCACGAAATGGAATTTGCCCGTCAGGTCGCTTCCAGGGTGGTGTTTATGGAAAACGGGGAGATCGTCGAGCAAGGGCCGCCGGAGCAGATTTTTGGCGCGGCGCTGCATACGCGGACGCAGGCGTTTCTCGCCCGATTACGTTTCCACGCCTGAGGCTAATACGATGAACCCACAACCGTTATTGAGTCTTGACGATCTGCTTTTCATTCTGCCGAAATTACTGGAAAACCTGCCGGTCACCCTGGGTATTACGCTGGCCTCTTTGTTGCTCGGTCTGGCGCTTGGCCTGCTGGCGGCCGTTTTGCAGTTTAGTCGCTGGTCGCTTTTAGGGTGGCTGGCCAAAGCCTACACCGATGTGCTGCGCGGCGCGCCGCTGGCGCTGTTAATCCTGCTGTTTTTCTTCGGCGGAAAACTGATCCTTTCGGCGGCTGGACTTCCGGCGTTACTGATTAGCGATACGACCTTTGCCATTTTGTCTATTTCCGTTGGCATTAGCCCTTATTTTGCCGAAATGATGCGCTCGGCATGGCATGCCGTGGATGTCGGACAAAAAGAGGCGATAAGAAGTCTGAATATTCCCTGGCATATTGGGATGGCGCATATCATTTTCCCGCAGGGGCTCATTATTGCCATTCCAAACTTCGGCAATCTTTTAATCAATCTCGTTAAGATGACGTCACTGGTTAATATTATTGGTATTGTCGATATTTTTGGCCGGGCACAGAAAATATCGCAAAACAGCTATGGCGCAAAGCAGGTCGCAGCATTTGTTAGTGTGATCCTCATTTACTGGCTGCTGAACATTATTATCTTTTATCTCACAACCCGGATTGAGAAAAAGTATCAATATTTACTGGAGTAAAAGACGACTATGTTTAGCCTCGATTTTATTCGGGATAATTTCATCTTTATATTAAGCGCGCTACCGATAACGCTGCTGATCACCTTTTTATCGCTGATTTTTTCGACGCTATCAGGTGGCCTGCTGGCCTGGGTGATCATTCGCGATGTGCCTTATGTGAAATATTTGGCGAGGGTGTTTATCTCGTTTGGCCGCTCCATTCCCATGCTGGTGATGCTCTATTTTGTTTTCTATGTCTGGCCGTGGCTGGCTGCCGGACTTTTTGGCGGGCCGCAGGACACGCCCTTCAGTTACAAGCTCTCGCCTCTGGTCGCCGCCGTGGCCGCTTTTTCCGTGGTGTTTAGCGCCTATTTTGCCGAGACGTTTCGTTCCGCGTGGAATGCAGTGGAAAAAGGGCAACGCGAGGCCGCATGGTCGATCGGCCTGACCGGGTTTACCCAGTTCCGGCGCATTATTTTTCCGCAGGCGGCGGTATCCGCATTGCCCAATTACACCAGCGTCCTGATTGATCTTATCAAGGATACGTCGCTGGTTTATACCATCACCGTGGTCGATGTGATGGCAAAGGCGAATATCGCCGCGGCGCGTGGTTTTCATTATGTGGAGGCTTATTGCGTGGTCCTGATTATTTATATTGCGCTCTGTCTGGTGCTTACCCGGATATTGCGACATATCGAGGTGTATCTCAGTAACCGGTGGAAAAGCCATGCAGCAAAAGTGGTTCCATCTCACTCATTTTGGGGAAAGAAATATGTTCAAAAATAAGGTGTTATTGGTCAGTTCATTGCTGCTGGCAATGCAGGTAACGGCGGCGCAGGCGGTCGAAAAAAGCCCGAATGCCCAAACCGTTGAAGTGGTGGTCAATGCGAACGGGTTCCCGTTTAGCTTTGTCGACGATAACAATAATATTACCGGCTACGACGGTGAGTTATTAAAAGCCATCGATCAGAAACTCACCAACTATAAGTTCCATTTTAATGCGGTCTCCCGCGATGCGATGATCGTTGGTTTGTCCACCGGGGCCTATACCCTCGCGGCTGACCATTTTTATCTGACAAAAGAGCGCGCGGCGCAATACGCTTATTCCGGTCAGCCTTCGGGGATCAGCGACCTGCGTTTAATTGTGCGTAACAATGAAAACGATATTCATACTCTGGCCGATCTGGCTGGCGGTAAGAAGAAACTGGTGCCGATTCATACTTCGGATGCGCGCTACACCGTGATTGATAACTACAACAAAAAGCACGCTGGTCAGCAAATCAATCTGCAGCCGAACGGCGAGCAATCGGCGGCGGATATCTTCAAAGCCGTCGCCTCCGGCGAGTACGATGCGGCTATTTATCCGATTGGCGCATTACTGGCGTTAAATAAAGCCCTTGGTCTGAATCTGAAAGCCTCCGAGTCCGTTGGTTTATTCCCCAACGTCTATTTATACAAAAAGAATGCTGACCCGAAACTGATCAAAGCCATCGACAACGAGCTTGCAGCCCTCAAAAAAGACGGCACCCTCGCCGCACTGTCCCGCAAGTGGTACGACGAAGATGTCTACGGTCTGCCGGGGGCGGAAAACGTCAAAGTGAATACCGACTGGGAATAATCGTTTAAGGGGAGCGCTGTCTGATGAACACAAAACAGCCCGCTTCGGCGCATAACGCGCCGACCCTGGACGACGAGGTGACCCTGGCGCTGCGTGCCATTACCGAAAAGCGCGCCGCTACACTGGGCTATTTGCTTGATGAGTCCCGACAACGTAACCATGCCGATGATTATGCCCGCGAGGCTATTCGCCGTTATGGCCAGGATATCGGGCGCGCCGTGCGCGCGAAGATGCGTGATGGTCACGACCTGCAGGAATTTGCCGCCGTCTTTACGCATGGGCTGGAATCGCAGGTCTATGAAATGGAGACTGTTTCGGCCAGCCCGTCGGAATTTATCGTGCTGTTCCATTATTGCCCTTACGTCAATTGCTGGCGTCAGCAGGGGCGTGACGCCCGGCAGATTGAGACCCTGTGCGATATCTGCATGGAAGGCGATCATGCGTTAACCGATGCTTTCGAGGGTATGCAGCTCGCCGTTGAAACTGCGCTGGCGCGTGGCGATGCGGCCTGTCGCCTGCGTTTCTACCAGACTCAGGGGGCTTAATGACAACATTAAAATGGGATCACGCCGTTCAGTTTGTGAACCAGCCGGAAGAGGCGATTGCCACATTTGCCGGGCAAAGGCTTAACGCGCTTGCCGGTGGGCGTCACCCTGGCTGGGGAACCTGGAATGCACTCAGCTATTTCGGGCTTACTTATATCGAATTTCTTGCCATCTATGACCATGCAGAACTGGCTTCGGCGCAGAGCGACTTTTTGCTCTCCCGTGATGCGGCGCAGCTGCTGCCGGAAAACCAGGCGCTGCATCGGGTGGCGCTGCGCACCGATGACGTTGAACAGACGCACGCAGAGTTGCGCAGCAAGGGGTTGCAGGTCTCGCCGATTGTCGACGGCAAGCGTAACGATCCGCAGGGGAACGTCATCAGCTGGCGCATCTTCACCATTGACGGGAGCTTCAGCGGTCTGCCGTATCCCTTTGTTCTGCAATGGGGAGAAGACGATAACGCCCGCCTGGCGCGACTGCGTGCTCAGAGGCTGGACCAGCCGCATGCCGCAGGCGAGGTTAGCTTGCAGAGCGCCATTTTTGAGGTGCAGGACCCGCAGGCCGCGCGTGCACACTGGAGCGCGCTGTTCGGTTTCAGTGAACTGGCAGAGGGGCTGGCGGTAGGGCAGCAGCGCTTTATCTTTCGCCAGGGACCAGCTAATCGGTTGGTCGAACTGGTCTTTAACGTCTCTGACCCGGCGCTGAAAGGCCAACGCTTTCGCGTGGGCAACGGCGAATATCGTTTTCAATAAGGAGTAACAGCTGATGGCAAATGTGCATTTTATTGGTGCCGGGCAAATGGCGGAGGCCATTATTCGCGCCTCGCTGGCGGCGGGGACGCTGCGCGCAGAAGAGATTTCGCTGGAGGATATCGACCCCAATCGTATCGCGCTGCTCACTGAACGTTATGGTCTGGCGGCGGAACCGCTGCGTGAGGATGCCTTGCACGAGGCCGCGCTGGTGGTGCTGGGGATCCGTCCCCAGGACGATCTGGCGAGTGTGGCAGCCCGTATCCGGCCTCATCTTTCCGCCGGGGCGACGGTGGTTTCCCTGATTGCCGGGGTGACGCTGCAAAAACTGGAAACCCTGTTGGGGACGGGCATACCTGTTGCCCGCGTTATCCCAAATACGCTCACCGATACCGGGTTTGGCTACAGCGGTGTGACCCTGAATGCGCAGGCGACTTCTGAACAGGTAGAGTCATTTCTGACCGGCTTTGGCAAGGTGCTGTACCTGCCGGAACGGCTGATCGATATTTTTACCGGCTTTGGCGTCGCCGGGCCGAACTACATTTATTACTTTATCGAGTCCTTTACCGATGCGGGCGTGCTGGCGGGGCTGTCGCGCGCGCAGGCAACCGAAGTGGTGCTGGAAAATCTGCTGGGGTCGGTAGAGATGCTGCGCCTGAGCCAGAAACATCCAAGGCAACTGCTGGATATCAACAACTCCCCGGCGGGCGTCGGCATCCATGGGTTGTATGAGCTTAACAACAGCGATTTCGCCGCGGGTCTGCAACGTAGCGTGCTGGCGGCAGTGAAACGCACCCGTGAGTTGGGTGAGACAGAGTAAACATTATCAGGAGCGTTGGCGATGAAGAGAAAAAACACCTTACTGCTGGCCGGGCTGCTCTGCGTGATGGGCACATTGAGCACCTCTGCGGCCTGGGCGGTCAGCCCGCAGTCCTCTGTTGCCTGGGGGGAACGCTGGAAACAGCTGCCGCCAACACCGGCTCCCGTTGCCGCGCTGAAACCCGCCTATGCCAGCGTAAACGGTATACAGCTCTATTACGCCACCGCCGGAGAAGGGACGCCGGTGGTGCTGCTCCACGGCGGGCTGGCGAATTCAGACTACTGGGGCCAGCAGGTTGCCGCGCTGGCAAAACATCATCAGGTCATCGTGGTTGATAGCCGGGGTCATGGGCGTAGTACGCGCGACGATCGGCCTTACAGTTACGACCTGATGAGTGATGATGTGGTGGCGTTGCTCGATCATCTGAACATTAAGAAAGCGGATATTGTTGGCTGGAGCGATGGAGGGATTATTGGTATCGATCTGGCTATTCGTCACCCGACGCGGGTGAAGCGTATTTTCTCTTTTGCCCCCAATACCAAAACCAGCGGCGTAAAGCCTGACACTGAGAAGAACCCGGTCTTTGCCAGCTACATCGAACGGGCGGGCAATGAATATCGCGCGCTTTCCAAAACCCCCGACCAGTATGCTGCTTTTGTCGACCAGATAAGCCATATGTGGGCAACACAGCCAAACTGGAGCGATGATGACCTTAAGAAAATCAACACCCCGATAGTGATTGTCGATGGCGATCATGACGAGGCCATTGTGCGGGAACACCTGGAATATATCGCCAGTACAATTCCGAATGCCGGATTGTTGATTTTACCGAACACCAGCCACTTTGCGTTTATTCAGGCTCCGAAGGAGTTCAACGAGGCGATCCTGAACTTTATTGATAGCAACTGATATGACAGGCCGCAATGTTTGGTGACTCCGGGATGAATGACATTGCTGCCTTTTTAATAAGCGTCAAGAATAAAGTCAAAAGGGGGCGTTAATTTTCAAAAAGCTTTGAATGTTTATATGCGATTTTTGGCAAAGCTATGGAAGGTGCGATTTAATCGTCAGTTATGAGAACATAAGGCTTTCTTTGCCATAGATTTTTCACGATGCCCGCACTT
>NZ_CBFFRJ010000112.1:0-17145 GCF_965644225.1 Phytobacter sp. V91
GACTGAGTCCGGTAAATTATCGGACTCAGTCGCGCTCTCTGACCTGAACCTGTTCCAGGTTATGGGGTTCAGATCAACCGGGAGAGGGAGCAAACACTAAAAACGGCAAGCCGTTTTGCTTTTACCTTAGCCTACCAGCAGTTTCACCACCACTTTGCGTACCTGGGCTGGCGTACCGACGGCACACAGTGGTTTATGCACTTCGCCAGGGTAAAACACCACAAAGTCACCTTCGCTCAGGGTGAAGGTTTTTTCCTCTGCGCCTTCCGGCAGGAAAGCGATGTCTTTATCTGCCAGCCAGTCGGTGTCCGGCGTCCCCGCAGGCAGGGTGCTGAAGGTCATTCCTTCCTGGCCCTTCAATACAATCTGAATATCCAGATAACGAGCATGGTACTCGGCGCGACGCTCGGCAAAAGGCTGGGTCATATCTTCAGACACCAGGTAGAACAAACGGCTGCCGTCAATATCATGCTTCCCGGTCGGGGTCGCGTCAGTCACCTGCGCTTTGATGTGCTCAATGGCCTGACGCAGCTCTTGCGGCAACCAGCTCTGAAGATGGTGGATATTGCCAACGATCATGATTCGCTCCTTAAGATAAAACAATGTTTCATTTTTATCTTTTATACGGAATATACCGCTTCCTCACCACCTCTTTCTGCCGAAGTTTTGCGATAACGCATGTTTATTCTTCAGGGAAATGCCGGGCAGAAACCCACGAAACCGGTAATAATTAGTTATTTATAAATTATGCATTTATATGCATATAAACCGATTGCCTGCCGCAAATGTTGCATTAATCGCTTGAAAGGTGGTCGTTGCTGAGTATAATCGCCGACAATTTGCCAGGAGGAAGCATGGTCCAGTGTGTTCGACATCGTGTCTCTGGGCGTCTGAAAAAAGACGCAGGCCTGCCGTTTTTCTTCCCGTTGCTTACTCCATTCCATAGCCCCTCTATTGAGGGGCTTTTTTTTGCGCAGTCGTCAGGAGATAACCATGGCTAACCCGCTATATCAAAAACATATCATTTCCATAAACGATCTCAGCCGCGAAGAACTTGAACTGGTGCTGAATACTGCCGCCCGACTGAAAGCAAATCCGCAGCCGGAGTTACTTAAGCACAAAGTTATCGCCAGCTGCTTCTTTGAAGCCTCAACCCGTACCCGTTTGTCGTTTGAAACCTCCATGCATCGTCTTGGGGCGAGCGTGGTCGGTTTCTCAGACAGCAGCAACACCTCGCTCGGCAAGAAAGGTGAGACGCTGGCGGATACCATTTCCGTTATCAGCACCTATGTAGACGCCATTGTGATGCGCCACCCGCAGGAAGGGGCTGCCCGCCTGGCGACCGAGTTCTCCGGCGGTATTCCGGTGCTCAACGCCGGTGATGGCGCCAATCAGCACCCCACCCAAACCCTGCTGGACCTCTTCACTATCCAGGAAACTCAGGGCCGCCTGGAAAACCTGAACATCGCGATGGTCGGCGACCTGAAATATGGCCGCACCGTGCACTCGCTGGCGCAGGCGCTGGCAAAATTCAACGGCAACCGCTTCTGGTTTATCGCCCCGGACGCGCTGGCCATGCCGCAGTACATTCTCGATATGCTCGATGAGAAAGGGCTGGCATGGAGTATTCACGCCAGCATTGATGAAGTGATGGCCGAAGTGGACATTCTGTATATGACCCGGGTGCAGAAAGAGCGTCTGGATCCGTCGGAATACGCCAACGTGAAGGCGCAGTTCGTTCTGCGCGCCAGTGACCTGACCGGGGCACGCAGCAATATGAAAGTGCTGCATCCGCTGCCGCGCGTTGATGAAATCACCACCGATGTGGATAAAACGCCGCACGCCTGGTATTTCCAGCAGGCGGGCAATGGCATCTTCGCGCGCCAGGCGTTACTGGCACTGGTTCTGAATAGTGATTTGGCTCTGTAGGGGAAAAAGAGATGACACACGATAACAAACTCCAGGTTGAAGCCATCAAACGTGGCACCGTAATTGACCATATCCCGGCACAGATTGGCTTTAAGCTGCTGACCCTGTTCAAGCTGACCGAAACCGACCAGCGCATCACCATTGGTCTGAACCTGCCTTCCGGTGAGATGGGCCGCAAAGATCTGATCAAGATTGAGAACACGTTCCTGACCGATGAGCAGGTTAACCAGCTGGCGCTGTACGCCCCGCAGGCAACGGTTAACCGGATCGACGATTACGATGTGGTGAGCAAATCACATCCGAGCCTGCCGGAGCGCATCAACAGCGTGCTGGTCTGCCCGAACAGCAACTGCATCAGCCATGCCGAGCCGGTGGCGTCCAGCTTTGCGGTGAAAAAGCGCGTCGACGATATCTCCCTGAAGTGCAAATACTGCGAGAAAGAGTTCTCCCACTCAGTGGTACTGCGCGGCTAAACAAGACCGGTGTGCGCAGGTGATGCGACACACCGGCCACTCGTGTATATAATGGCCCGACTTTTTTACCGCTGTTCTTCAGGAGATAACATGACCAAAACTATCGCGACGGAAAATGCGCCCGCAGCCATCGGCCCTTATGTTCAGGGTGTTGATCTCGGCAATATGATCTTCACTTCCGGTCAGATCCCGGTGGATCCAAAAACCGGCAGCGTGCCGGAAGAGGTTTCCGCCCAGGCGCGCCAGTCGCTGGAAAACGTGAAAGCCATCGTCGAAGCCGCTGGCCTGAAAGTAGGTGATATTGTAAAAACGACGGTGTTCGTCAAAGATCTGAATGACTTCGCCACCGTAAACGCCACTTATGAAGCGTTTTTCGCTGAGCATAATGCCACCTTCCCGGCGCGTTCCTGCGTAGAAGTGGCCCGTCTGCCAAAAGATGTGAAAATCGAGATTGAAGCCATCGCCGTGCGCCGCTAAGCGCAGAAGGATGACAAAAGGCAGCCTGGGCTGCCTTTTTTGTTGCTTACTGCCAGCCATACCTGCGGCTATAGAAGCCTTTCACCAGCTGCGTCAGCGTCATATACCCCGCAAGAATGGCAATCAGCCACGGGAAATAAGCCAGCGGCAACGCCTGCAATTGCAGATAACTTGCCAGAGGCGAGAACGGTACAGCTACCCCCACCACAATCACCACCAGCGTCATCAGGATTAGCGGCCAGGCGGCACGACTCTGAATAAAGGGCACGCGACGGGTACGGATCATATGCACAATCATCGTCTGGGACAGCAGTCCGAACACAAACCAGCCTGACTGGAACAGAGTCTGCGCTTCCGGCACATTGGCTTTAAATACCCACCACATAACGCAGAAGGTCAGAATGTCGAAAATCGAGCTGATCGGGCCAAAGAAGATCATAAAGCGCCCGAGATCGGCCGGATTCCAGCGCTGCGGTTTTTGGATCTGCTCTTCATCCACATTATCAAACGGAATCGCCACCTGGGACACATCGTACAGCAGGTTCTGAATCAACAGATGTAAGGGCAGCATGGGCAGGAAGGGCAAAAAGGCGCTCGCCACCAGCACGCTAAAGACGTTACCAAAGTTAGAACTGGCGGTCATCTTTATATATTTCAGCATATTGGCAAAGGTTTTACGCCCTTCGATCACCCCCTCTTCCAGCACCATCAGGCTCTTTTCCAGCAGGATGATGTCCGCTGCTTCACGGGCGATATCCACCGCGCCGTCAACGGAGATGCCAATATCTGCGGCACGTAATGCAGGGGCATCATTAATGCCATCGCCCATAAAGCCCACCACATGTCCTTCACGACGCAGCAGGGTGACAATGCGTTCTTTATGCATTGGCGTCAGACGGGCAAACAGCGTGGTGCTTTTGGCAAGCGTTGCCAGAGCGTCATCGTCCATTTTTTCAATCTGGTTGCCGGTTACCCACTCCCCGACATTCAGCCCCACTTCACGGCACACTTTCGCCGCCACCAGTTCGCTGTCGCCGGTGAGGATTTTCACCGTCACACCGCTGGCCGCCAGCGCTTTTAACGCCGGAGCAGTGGTCTCTTTCGGCGGATCGAGGAACGCAATATAGCCTTCGAGGATCAGATCCGACTCATCCGCGCGCTGATAATCTCCAGCGCGGGCGGGCAGGTATTTGGTGGCCACCGCCACCACGCGCAATCCCTGGCGGTTTTGTGTTTCGGTCACGCGCTGAATGCGCTTTAGCATGCCCTCATCCAGCGGCACAATTTCGCCGTTGTAACGAACCTGCGTACAGACGTTGAGGATCTCCTGCAATGCCCCTTTGCAGATCAACTGATGCGCATCGCACTGTTCCGCCACCACCACCGACATCCGGCGGCGCTCGAAATCAAAGGGGATCTCATCAATTTTCTGCCAGCGCGCGGAGAGCCGCTGTGCCGCTTCGGCATCGACGCCTTCGAGAACCGCAACGTCGAGCAGGTTTTTCAGCCCGGTCTGGTAGTGACTGTTCAGCCAGGCCGTGTGCAGCACCCGTTCACTGACTCTGCCGACAATATCCGTATGATCTTCCAGGACAATTTTATCCTGAGTCAGGGTGCCGGTTTTATCGGTGCACAGAATGTCCATTGCGCCAAAGTTTTGGATCGCATCCAGATGTTTGACGATCACTTTCTGTTTGGACAGTTTTACCGCCCCGCGCGCCAGGGTCGACGTGACGATCATCGGCAGCATTTCCGGGGTTAACCCTACCGCCACCGAGAGGGAAAACAGCGCCGCTTCCCACCAGTCGCCTTTGGTAAAGCCATTGATCAGCAGTACCACCGGCGTCATCACCAGCATAAAACGGATCAGCAACATGCTGACGCGACCAATGCCTTTCTGAAAAGCATTGGGCTCGCTCTCCTGTTCACCCACGCGCCCGGCCAGTTGGCCGAACCAGGTATTGCCGCCGGTGGCCGTCACCATCGCCTGCGCCGTACCGCTCACCACGTTGGTTCCCATAAAGCAGAGCGTGTCGCTTTCCAGCGGGTTGCTCTGATCCGGATTGCGCGTGTTCGCGACCTTTTCGACGGGTAAAGATTCTCCGGTCAACGAGGCCTGGGCCACAAACAGATCCCGGGCCTGAATCACCCGCAGATCGGCGGGGATCATATCTCCGGCGGCCAGTTTGACGATATCGCCAGGGACCAGCTGATCGAGAGGGATCTCAAGCCATCCGCTCTCACCCTGCTCATTACGCACGCGCAGCACGGTAGCGGTATTGCTGACCATCGCTTTGAGTGCGTCAGCCGCTTTGGTGGATCGCGCTTCCTGAATAAAGTTCAGCAGGGTTGAGATGGCGACCATCAGCCCGATAACGCCTGCGGCAAACAGATCTTCGGAGGCATAAGAGAAAATGCCAAGGCAGGTCAGCAGCAGGTTAAACGGGTTGCGGTAGCAGGACCACAGGTGCCTCCACCAGGGCATCGGACGCTGGCCGGGGATCCGGTTTTCGCCGTGTGCGTCGCGGGAGGCCTGAACCTCTTTCTCATTCAGCCCTTCCGGGTGGCTGTTAAACTGGCGCCAGAGTTCGCTCAGCTCCATGGTCGCCAGCGCCAGGCAGCGTTCGCTCAGGGAAGCGGGCACATCGGCGTGCTGAATATTATCGCTACCGGGCAGCGGGTCACGCTGAACGAGACGGCGTGGCAAATGGCGGTTTAGCCGGGCCAGAAGCCGGGTGATATTTTTGAACATAGGTTGTCCCTTATCTTACGGGCACGGGCAGGCCGCGTCCTGAAGACGAAATCAATTACGCAGGAACAAATAAACCCTAAATAATTCTCGTTGTATGAAGGCGGCAACGCAGCAAGTCCCCGGGAGCTTACTGGAGTAAGTGACCGGGGCGAGCAAGGACAGCCAACGCACAGGCAACGTGAAGTATGACGGGGAAAATGTCGCTGCCTTACGTTTCCGGTAAGACAGCTAAAGCGGGTTTACCGGAAAGAGGGTCTCCATCGAGGGAGAGGTGTGGGATCAGGGTCCATATAGCCTCCGGTAAAGGTGAAAAACACGGTATTAAAACACCGGGATAATAACGCCAGTAAAGTAAACCAACGATAAACCAGACATTACTCATGGCTGAATTATTGAGTCCCCGGCAAACTTTCTTTATTCTGCAATCCGCTTTGCTAAGGAACAGGACTGAACGCATGCAAAACCGGCTGACGATCAAAGACATTGCCCGTTTGAGTGGCGTGGGGAAATCAACCGTCTCCCGGGTACTCAATAATGAAAGCGGCGTAAGTCAACGCACCCGTGAGCGCGTGGAAGCGGTGGTCAGTCAGCATGGTTTTTCCCCGTCCCGTTCCGCGCGGGCGATGCGTGGTCAGAGCGACAAAGTGGTCGCGATCATTGTCTCCCGTCTTGATTCCCTCTCAGAAAACCTCGCCGTCCAGACCTTGCTCCCGGCGTTTTACGCCCAGGGTTACGACCCCATCATGATGGAAAGCCAGTTCTCCCCTGCCCTGGTGGAAGAACATCTGCATATGTTGAGCCGTCGCAATATTGATGGCGTAGTGCTGTTCGGCTTTACCGGCATCAAGGAAAAACAGCTCGCCGCCTGGCGCGCCTCGCTGGTCCTGCTGGCGCGCGATGCCAAGGGTTTCGCCTCGGTGTGCTATGACGACGAGGGCGCCATCAACCTGTTGATGCAAAGTCTCTTTGACAGAGGTCATCGTCATATCAGCTTTATTGGCGTACCGCACAGCGATGTCACCACCGGTAAGCGCCGCCACGATGCCTATATGGCATTTTGCCAGCAGCATCAACTGACGCCCCGCTTCATCCTCCCTGGCCTGGCGATGAAACACGGCTATGACAACGTCGCCAGCGTACTGACAGCGGATACCAGCGCGCTGGTCTGCGCCACCGACACCCTCGCCCTTGGCGCCAGCAAATACCTGCAAGAACAGCGCAGGGAAAACCTGCAACTCGCCAGCGTTGGTAACACGCCGCTGATGCAGTTCCTGCATCCGGAAATCATTACCGTCGATCCGGGTTATGCCGACGCGGGCCGCCAGGCCGCCGCACAGCTTATCGATCAGGTGAATGGTCGCGCCGATCCGCGTCAGATAGTGATCCCCGCCAGACTGATTTGATCCTTCGCCGTTGGGTTTATTTGTGATCTTCGCTTGGTTTCGGGAACGTTCCCATTTTCAGTTATCCCGCCAGTGGCTATGCTTGCGCACATTCCTCAGCAGTCATTATTTTCTCTGAAGTGGGACATCACGATGAGCAAAGTCAGACAAGAAGATATTGCCAGGCTTATTGAGCTGGTCGGCGGGCGCGAGAACATCGCCACCGTGAGTCATTGCATCACCCGGTTACGCTTCGTCCTGAATTCACCGGCCAAAGCCGACCCGAAAACCATCGATACGCTGCCGATGGTCAAAGGCTGCTTTACCAACGCCGGGCAGTTTCAGGTGGTGATCGGCACCGATGTAGGCGACTGGTACCAGGCGCTGATCGCCGCGACCGGACAGGCCTCTGCCGATAAAGAGCAGGCAAAGCGTGCGGCGCGGCAAAATATGAAATGGCACGAGCAGTTGATCTCCCACTTCGCGGAGATCTTCTTCCCGCTGCTGCCGGCATTGATCAGCGGCGGCCTGATCCTCGGTTTTCGCAACGTGATCGGCGACCTGCCAATGAGCAATGGCCAGACGCTGGCGCAAATGTATCCCGGCCTGAAAAGCGTATATGACTTTCTGTGGCTGATTGGCGAAGCGATCTTCTTCTATCTGCCGGTGGGGATTTGCTGGTCAGCGGTGCGCAAAATGGGCGGTACGCCGATCCTTGGCATCGTACTGGGGGTGACCCTCGTCTCTCCGCAGTTAATGAACGCGTATCTGCTCGGACAACAGGTGCCGGAAGTATGGAATTTTGGCCTGTTCAGCATCGCCAAAGTGGGCTATCAGGCACAGGTGATCCCTGCCCTGCTGGCGGGTCTGGCGCTGGGGATGATTGAAACGCGTCTCAAACGGCTGGTGCCGGATTACCTCTATCTGGTCGTTGTACCGGTCTGTTCACTGCTGCTGGCGGTGTTCCTCGCCCACGCGTTTATCGGCCCGTTTGGCCGCATGGTGGGTGATGGTGTGGCTTTCGCCGTGCGTCACCTGATGACCGGTAGCTTTGCTCCGATTGGCGCGGCGCTGTTTGGCTTCCTCTATGCGCCGCTGGTTATCACGGGCGTACATCAGACGACGCTGGCTATCGATATGCAGATGATTCAGAGCATGGGCGGCACGCCGGTATGGCCGCTGATTGCGCTGTCGAATATTGCTCAGGCGTCAGCGGTAACGGGGATTATTATCTCCAGCCGGAAACACAATGAGCGGGAAATCTCGGTGCCGGCGGCAATCTCCGCCTACCTAGGCGTGACGGAACCGGCGATGTACGGCATTAACCTGAAATACCGCTTCCCGATGCTCTGCGCCATGATTGGCTCTGGTCTCGCCGGATTGCTGTGCGGCCTGAACGGCGTGATGGCCAACGGTATTGGCGTCGGCGGCCTGCCTGGCATCCTCTCCATCCAGCCCACTTACTGGCAGGTGTTCTCGCTGGCCATGGCGGTGGCGATTATTGTGCCGATGGCGCTGACCTCCGTGGTTTACCAGCGTAAGTACCGTCAGGGTACGCTGCAAATTGTGTAACTCTTTTGGGGCGCGCTTGCGCCCCTTCGCTTTGACCAGGAAATTGCGATGAAAACCCTTCCTCAATGGTGGCAAAACGGTGTCATCTACCAGATCTACCCCAAAAGTTTCCAGGATACGACCGGCAGCGGCACCGGAGATTTACGCGGCGTCATTCAACGTCTCGATTATCTGAAAACCCTGGGCGTTGACGCGCTCTGGCTGACGCCCTTCTATATCTCCCCGCAGGTCGATAACGGCTATGACGTTGCCGATTACACCGCCATCGATCCGGCCTACGGCACGCTGGCCGACTTTGACGAACTGGTGGCCCAGGCGAAAGCCCGCGGCCTGCGTCTGATACTCGACATGGTGTTTAACCACACCTCGACGGCGCACCCCTGGTTTCGTGAAGCCCGACACCCGGCAAGCCCTTACCGCCAGTACTATATCTGGCGTGAAGGTCGCGCGGGCGGGCTGCCTAACAACTGGCAGTCCAAATTCGGCGGCGATGCCTGGCAGTGGGATGCCGCTGGCGAAGCGTACTATTTGCATCTGTTTGCCGCAGAACAGGCGGATCTGAACTGGGAAAATCCGCAGGTTCGCGACGAGCTGAAGAACGTCTGCGCATTCTGGGCCGATCGCGGCGTCGATGGCCTGCGCCTCGACGTGGTGAACCTGATTTCCAAAAACCAGGCATTCCCGGATGACCCGGATGGGGATGGTCGCCGTTTTTATACCGATGGCCCGAGAGTACATGAGTTCCTGCAGGAGATGAGCCGGGATGTCTTTACGCCGCGCAACCTGATGACCGTCGGCGAAATGTCCTCCACCGCCTTAGCGCATTGCCAGCAGTATGCCAGCCTCGACGGGCGTGAACTGTCAATGACCTTTAACTTCCATCACCTGAAAGTGGATTACCCCGGCGGCGAGAAATGGACGCTGGCCGCGCCGGATTATGTGGCGCTCAAAGCGCTGTTTAATCACTGGCAACAGGGGATGCACAACGTCGCCTGGAATGCGCTGTTCTGGTGTAACCACGACCAGCCGCGCATCGTGTCGCGTTTTGGCGATGAGGGCGCGCTGCGCGTTCCTGCCGCGAAGATGCTGGCGATGGTGCTGCACGGAATGCAGGGCACGCCTTATATCTATCAGGGCGAAGAACTTGGCATGACCAACCCGCACTTTACGCAGATAACCGATTACCGTGACGTAGAGAGCCACAACATGTTTGCCACCCTGCGGGCCAGCGGACGTGATGCCGACGAGCTGCTCGCCATTCTCGCCAGTAAATCCCGTGACAACAGCCGCACGCCGATGCAGTGGTCCACCGAGGAGCATGGCGGATTCACCACCGGCACGCCGTGGATTTCGCTTTGCGATAACGCACAGGAGATCAACGCCGGGGCGGCGCTTAACGATCCTGATTCGGTGTTTTATGCTTACCAGCGCCTGATCGCGTTGCGTAAAACCCAGCCCGTTCTCAGCAAGGGTGACTACGAAGACCTGTTACCGGCACATCCATATCTGTGGTGCTACCGTCGCCGGCATAACGGCCAGACCCTGGTCGTCGCTGCCAACCTCAGCCGTGAGTATCAGCAGTGGCAACCGACTATTCAGGCTGGCAACTGGCAGATGCTGATGAGCAACTACGAGGAGGTGTCGCCTGCGCCGGGTAATATGACCCTACGCCCGTTTGAAGCGGTATGGTGGCTTGCGAGCGACGTATAACCCAGGATTACCCGGTCGGCCCAGCGCCGCCGGGCAATGTCCATTACCACACTGTTTTTGTTGAATAAAAAATCAGATTTTTCACCCATTATTTACAATCCCCTGTAACGCCCGTCCTTTGTACTCTCCCTTTTTTACTTTGTTCTGAATCAAAAAAATCGCAAACTTGTTTGATGCAAATCACTATATATAGAACTTAGAATGCACGCCGACCCAACATATTGTATTTATCGTCTACTATTCCATCAAGGCAATAACCTTGCAGTTTGCCGGAATTGTGGATAACAAGGGTCGGGATTCGGGGAACTCACTGTCGCGGCAACAAATAGCGCTTGTGAATACTTCCTCACCTCTGTGGATAACCTGTTTTTAATAATGGAGTGATCATGACACCGCATGTGATGAAACGAGATGGCAAGAAAGTGCCGTTTAAGTCAGAGCTCATTCAAGAAGCCATTTTGCGTGCAGCTAAAGCAGCGGGAGTCGATGACGCAGACTATTGCGCCACCGTCGCAGAAGTTGTCAGTCAGCAGATGCATAACCGTTCTCAGGTTGATATTGGCGAGATCCAGACCGCGGTCGAAAACCAGCTGATGTCTGGCCCACATAAACAGCTGGCCCGTGCCTATATCGAATACCGTCACGACCGCGATATCGCGCGTGAAAAACGGGGTCGTCTGAACCAGGAAATTCGCGGCCTGGTTGAGCAGACCAACTCAGCCCTGCTGAATGAAAATGCCAACAAAGACAGTAAAGTTATTCCGACCCAGCGCGACCTGCTGGCCGGTATTGTGGCGAAACACTACGCCCGTCAGCATCTGCTGCCGCGCGATGTTGTGCTGGCGCACGAGCGGGGTGATATTCATTACCACGATCTCGATTACTCTCCGTTCTTCCCGATGTTCAACTGCATGCTGATCGACCTGAAGGGCATGCTGACCCAGGGCTTTAAAATGGGTAACGCGGAGATCGAGCCGCCGAAATCCATCTCTACCGCCACTGCGGTGACCGCGCAGATCATTGCTCAGGTCGCCAGCCATATTTATGGCGGCACGACCATCAACCGTATCGATGAAGTGCTCGCACCTTTTGTCACCGAGAGCTTCGAAAAGCACCGCAGGATCGCCACTGAATGGCAGATCCCCGATGCCGATGGTTATGCCCATAGCCGCACCGAGAAAGAGTGTTACGACGCCTTCCAGTCGCTGGAATATGAAGTCAACACGCTGCACACCGCTAACGGTCAGACGCCGTTCGTGACCTTTGGCTTTGGTCTGGGCACCAGCTGGGAATCACGCCTGATTCAGCAGTCCATTCTGCGTAACCGCATTGCCGGCCTTGGCAAAAACCGTAAAACCGCCGTGTTCCCGAAACTGGTGTTTGCTATCCGTGACGGCCTGAACCACAAGTTTGATGACCCGAACTACGATATCAAGCAGCTGGCGCTGGAATGTGCCAGTAAGCGTATGTACCCGGACATCCTCAACTACGATCAGGTGGTTAAAGTCACTGGCTCCTTTAAAACCCCGATGGGCTGCCGCAGCTTCCTCGGCGTCTACGAAGAGAACGGCGAGCAAATTCATGACGGGCGTAACAACCTGGGCGTGATCAGCCTCAACCTGCCGCGTATCGCGCTGGAGGCCAAAGGTAACGAAGAGGCGTTCTGGAAACTGCTGGACAGCCGTCTGCAACTGGCGCGCAAGGCGCTGATGACCCGTATTGCTCGCCTGGAAGGGGTAAAAGCGCGCGTGGCGCCGATCCTCTATATGGAAGGAGCCTGCGGCGTGCGTCTGAAAGCCGACGACGACGTTTCTGAAATCTTCAAAAATGGCCGCGCGTCGATTTCGCTGGGCTATATCGGCATTCACGAGACCATTAATGCCCTGTTTGGCAAAGAGCATATGTTCGACAACGAAATGCTGCGCGCCAAAGGCGTCGCTATTGTTGAACGCCTGCGCCAGGCCGTGGATTTGTGGAAAGAAGAGACCGGCTACGGCTTTAGCCTTTACAGCACGCCGAGTGAAAACCTGTGCGACCGTTTCTGCCGCCTGGATACCGCTGAATTTGGCGTGGTGGATGGCGTGACCGACAAAGGTTACTACACCAACAGCTTCCACCTCGACGTTGAGAAAAAGGTTAACCCGTACGACAAGATTGATTTCGAAGCGCCGTACCCGCCATTAGCCAGCGGCGGTTTTATTTGCTATGGCGAATACCCGAACATTCAGCACAACCTGCGGGCGCTGGAAGATGTCTGGGATTACAGCTATCAGCATGTACCTTACTACGGTACCAACACGCCTATCGACGAGTGCTACGAGTGCGGCTTTACCGGTGAATTCGAGTGTACCAGCAAGGGCTTTACCTGCCCGAAATGCGGCAACCATGATGCTGCCCGCGTGTCGGTCACCCGCCGGGTATGCGGCTATTTAGGCAGCCCGGATGCGCGTCCGTTTAACGCCGGTAAACAGGAAGAAGTGAAGCGCCGGGTGAAACATTTAGGCAACGGGCAAATCGGCTGAGTGCCTGTTTGTTCCCCTCACCCTAACCCTCTCCCTCAAGGGAGAGGGGACAGACCGGTTTTCTCCCGGTGGCGAGAGGAGTGTCCGGTTTTCTCCCTCTCCCTTGAGGGAGAGGGCCGGGGTGAGGGCATCAGCACGCACACAACTTCGGACTATCTTCTATGCATTACCACCAGTACTACCCTGTCGATATTGTGAATGGCACCGGCACGCGCTGCACCCTCTTCGTCTCCGGGTGCGTCCACGAATGCCCTGGCTGCTATAACAAAAGCACCTGGCGGCTAAATTCCGGCAAGCCGTTCACTCAGGCGATGGCGGACCAGATAATCGCTGACCTCAACGACACTCGGGTAAAACGCCAGGGGCTGTCGCTGTCGGGCGGCGATCCGCTGCATCCGCAAAATGTGCCGGAGATCCTGGCGCTGGTACAACGTGTGCGGGCGGAGTGTCCGGGCAAAGATATCTGGATCTGGACGGGCTATAAGCTGGATGAACTTAACGACGCGCAAATGGCGATTGTCGACTTAATCAACGTCTTGATCGACGGGAAGTTTGTGCAGGATTTAAAAGATCCGGCACTGATCTGGCGGGGAAGCAGTAATCAGGTGGTACATCACCTGCGCTGATTTTTATTGCCGGGCAGCGATGTGCTGTACCCGGCAACATCTTCAATTACTTAGCAACGATAAAGCGTTTTTCATCTTCGATATAGCCTTTATCGCCTGCAGGCGCTTTCACCGAACCGAAGTTCATATGGGCGCGCAGTTTCCAGCTTGCCGGAATGTTCCAGGTCTGCTGTACATCGGCGTCCACCAGCGGATTATAGTGCTGGAGGTTAGCGCCAATACCTTTCTCAGCCAGTGCCAGCCATACTGCATATTGTGCAATACCGGAGCTATGCTCAGACCAGATTGGGAAGTTATCCGCATAGGCCGCAAACTGCTCCTGCAGGCCGGTAACCACATCCTGATCTTCAAAGAACAGCACTGAACCTGCCGCTGCCGCAAAGCCATCGAGTTTATCGGAGGTCGCATGGAAGTTTTCTGCCGGCACGATTTTTCTCAGTTGCTCGCGGACCAGTTCCCAGAATTTATTGTGCTCATTGCCCAGCAGGATCAGGGCGCGAGAACTCTGGGAGTTGAAGGCAGAAGGCGCTTGCTTAATGGCGTCCTGAATCGTCTGCACAACCTCATCTTCCGCCAGGGGCAGCTCTTTACCCAGGGCGTAAATTGTTCTGCGTTGTTTCGCTAAAGCAAGGTAGTTCTCTGGCATAACGCCTCCTGAAAGGGTGGTAAATTCCAACGGGGTTGTGGTCTGCACGACAGGTTGTTCACGGGATAGTAGTGTGTTCAAAATTCGCTGAAACGTATTCATGGCTTGCTGATTCCTGTCTGTCCCTTAAATGAGAGCAAACAACCCGCTGGCAGTTTGCCCTGACAGTGAAAAGAGTAGTCCCAACAGCAGTTTAGGGGAAGCATAACTATTTGTTGCTGTCATTCAAAAAAAGTGAAAGAACATCAGGCGTGATTATTTACTAAACAAATCTATTATCCTGCCGATAATGACGTAGTCTCGTTTTGTCCAGCGCAGATTCATCACTCCAACGAGGCATTAACGCTCCTTGCGTCAGGAGCTACGTTGTTTTTTTCGGAGATGATAATGAACGGTATTGATAGCATTACCGCCGTTAGTGCTGGCGCACACGGCGATTCTCACTTATCGGATAATGACAACCTGTCAACTCTGCGAAATAAACCTAAATCCGCAGAGATAAATGCTGATAATAAAAGCTCTGAATCAGAGGAAAGTACCACCAAACTTTCTCTGGCTTCAAAAACAGCAGATGAAATTAAAAAAGAGCAGCAAATAAAGCAAGAGGAGATAAAGAAAGCCGATTACCGACTGGAGATGACCGGGATCCCCCTGTACCACGGTCGCCTGGTGTCCGTCGTGAAATACCCCGATGGCCAGGAGGTAACTGTTGATGCCTTCTCCGGGCAAAGGGTCAGCGCCCCTGAACTGTCATTTAATGTTAGCCAGCCAGCAACGGTTATTAAGGAAATCTTAAATGATAAAATGACAAATATTGCGGCTAAGGAAGGAGAATCGATTAAAAACCGCAATGAAGAAAAGGAATAATTATTAATAAATATAATCAATCTTCCTTGCGTAATGGCTATTTATTTACTACGCAGGTAGAAGGTTAAAAATATATTCCCGTAACGGGAAACCTGTATTTGCAGCAAACTTTTTATATCTGGTCTATGGTGGGGCGCGTTGCCACAACGCGCAGCCACATTAAAAACGACTGACACATTCCATTGCCACGGCTTTAAAGGATGCAAAGTCCTGACAGGCACTGAGCCGGGATGCTGCACGCTCGCGCAGAAACGTCACAAATATATCGTATATAGCCATCGCTTCTTCATATTCGCGTTTGCTGATAGCCAGCAGGAAGATAATCTGGGCGGTCTCTTCTCCCCACTGAATACCCTGCGGGGCCAGGACCGTGTAGACCACGGTTTTTTGCGCCAGCAATCCCAGTGAGTGTGGCAGAGCAATGCCTTCGCCGAACATGGTGCTGACGATGGCCTCACGCTCGACCACCGAGTCAACAAACCCGGCGTCCACAAAGCCCTCTTCATACAGCTGCCCGCAAAGAGTGTTAAACAGGGTTCGTTGATCCATCGGGCCGTCGATAATGCGGAAATGGCGCTCATCGAAATACTTCTCCAGCATCCACGGGCGAGTTCTGTCCACCAGCACCAGCTTGCCAATCTGCTCAAGCTGGTAATCCGTGGGGAATGGCGCGATGGTCACCACCGGTTTGCCTTTTTCGCTGATGCGGGCGGTGGAGATAATAAAATCCTCCCCTGGGGCGTCACACTGCTCGTAGTCACGCAAGGTCAGGGTGCGGGTCACCTCAATCTGTGGGTATTTACGCTGCAATACCGCTTCGATCATCCGCGCCATCGCATTACCGGCATCGCAGACCAGCAGGACCTGCGGTTGACGCTGGTAACCGATGTTGTAATGCCGCTCCAGGCCAACACCAATGTGCAGCACCAAAAAACCCACTTCGTTTTCGCTGATAACATAGGGGGTGTATTTGCCCCAGCTTGAGACCGCCGCCAGGGTCATATCCCATGCCATCGGGTAGTGCTGTTTGATGTTATCCAACAGAGGATTGGGGATCATTATCTGGTAACGCACCCGGGTTATCATGGTTTTGATATGGGTGAGCAGGTCGGCGTGCAACTGGGCGTCGTTTTGCAGACTGTAATTATAATGGGTGTTGATATAGCTAAGAATATAGTTCACCAGCGCTTTATCATCATCGGCACTGATGGCGCTCGGAGAGAGATCCTGCATCTGCCGCCCGGCAATATGCACCCGCAGCCAGTGCTCTTCCGCAGCGGCCAGAGGTTTGCACGCCAGCTGTTGCAGAGCGCCAGCAATCTCCCGCGCGGCGTCTCGCACATTCTCATCCCCGTCTTCAGCGCTGAATTCCGGGAGCGGAAAACCTTCACTGATGCGGCGCACCGCCACCGCACAGTAGAGGCGGATAAACAGCTCGCCTTCATCGGTCAGACGAATATGATGCCGACTGAAAACCTCGTGCAGGATCTGCGCCAGTTGCTCTGGTACGCCCGGATAAAGCGCCTCTTCGGTGATCAGCGGATTCTGCGCATTAAGCTGCGCCAGCTCCCACAATAAATCAGTCAGACAGGCTCGCAGGGCTATTTCACTGCCGAACAATTTCATGCCGTGACGAGGACGCGTCTCAAGCGTCAGCCGGTAACGGGAAAACCACTCCCGCACCTCAGCCATATCATTTTGCAACGTGGCACGGCTGACAAACCACTCGTCTGCCAGATCTTCCAGCTTGAGCGACCAAGCGGAGGTGAGAAAACGCAGCAGCAGATAGTGCACCCGCTCTGAGCCGCTGCGCGGAATACGCAGCCGGCGAGGGCGAGCGGCCTGTAAAGTCTGAAAACGGGCGGCATCCTCGATTTTTAACTGATAGCCGCAGCCCCGGCTAAGGATAAACTGCGCGCCGTGGCTTTCCAGCAGTGCATTAAGGGCGGTGATATCCGCCCGGACGGTTCGCGTGGACACCGACAGCCGTTGCGCCAGTTCATCCTGGGGCAGCGTCTCGTTTTGCAACATCATAAACAGTTGCGCTAAACGTTGGTTGGGGAATCGCACGTCGGTGTCCTCTTCACATAGCTTTTCTCCCTCTTCCTGAGAGAGAGATACCGTCTTGCGGTTCAGGCCGCAAGCGGTATTTCAGCGTCGAACATGCGGCCCGATTTCACTACCCCATA
>NZ_CBFFRJ010000113.1:0-16614 GCF_965644225.1 Phytobacter sp. V91
CAGATTCGCGCGACTGACTTAAAGGTCAAACCTTTCGGAGTCCCCCGGCAAAGCCGGGGGTTTACCGGACTTAATTAGCCAGACAT
Source organism: Phytobacter sp. V91 (assembly GCF_965644225.1). Lineage (NCBI taxonomy): Bacteria > Pseudomonadati > Pseudomonadota > Gammaproteobacteria > Enterobacterales > Enterobacteriaceae > Phytobacter > Phytobacter sp. V91. The sequence continues at coordinate 87 of NZ_CBFFRJ010000113.1, forward strand.
TAGTTCCGTTGCGTTATTACTTTTAGATCTTACTTATACTGGAGTGAGCTATGTCCAACGATGAATACCCGGCTGGGATCAGCCGACGAACGCTCGTCAAAAGTAGCGCGTTGGGCAGCCTTGCCCTCGCCGCCAGCAGTTTTTCGCTGCCGTTCGGTATGCGTACCGCCGCGGCTGCGGTGCAAAATGCAATGAAACCCGCCGGGGACAAAATTGTCTGGGGAGCCTGCTCCGTTAACTGCGGAAGCCGCTGTGCACTGCATTTTCACGTCAGTGACAACGAAGTGACCTGGGTTGAAACCGATAATACCGGGGACGATGTATACGGCAATCATCAGGTCCGGGCCTGCCTGCGAGGTCGTTCTATTCGCCGTCGAATTAATCACCCGGACCGTCTGAATTATCCGATGAAGCGCGTCGGTAAACGCGGCGAAGGCAAGTTCGAGCGCATTAGCTGGGACGAAGCCCTCGATACCCTGGCGACCAGCCTGAAAAACACCGTGGCGAAGTACGGCAACGAAGCGGTCTACATTAACTATTCTTCCGGGATCGTGGGGGGGAATATCACCCGTTCGTCCCCTTCCGCGTCAATCATTGCGCGTCTGATGAACCTGTACGGCGGTTTTCTTGGCCAGTACGGCACCTACAGCACCGCGCAAATTGCCTATGCGATGCCTTATACCTACGGCTCTAACGAAGGTAACAGCACCTCAGATATCGAAAACAGCAAACTGGTGGTGATGTTTGGCAATAACCCGGCTGAAACCCGCATGAGCGGCGGGGCATCACTTATTTCCTTGAACAGGCGCGCGAGCGCAGCAATGCGCGGATGATCGTTATCGACCCGCGCTATACCGATACGGCTGCCGGACGTGAAGATGAGTGGATCCCAATCCGTCCCGGAACCGATGCCGCGCTGGTCTGTGGGCTGGCCTGGGTACTGATCAATGAAAATCTGGTGGATCAGGCCTTTCTCGACGCTTACTGCGTCGGCTATGACGAGAAAACCCTGCCTGCCGATGCCCCGGCTAACGGGCACTACAAAGCCTGGATCCTCGGCGAAGGGGACGACGGCACTGCCAAAACCCCGCAATGGGCGTCCGCCATCACCGGTATTCCGGCAGACCGCATTATTAAACTCGCGCGGGAAATCGGCAGCGCCAAACCGGCGTATATCTGCCAGGGCTGGGGGCCGCAGCGTCAGGCTAATGGCGAGCAGACGTCCCGAGCGATTGCCATGCTGCCCATTCTCACCGGCAACGTGGGGATTAACGGCGGTAACAGCGGCGCGCGTGAGTCCACCTACACCATCACCATCGAACGGATGCCGATCCCGGAAAACCCGGTGAAAACCAAAATTTCCTGCTTCACCTGGACCGACGCCATTGTCCGTGGCCCGGAGATGACCGCCCTGCGTGACGGCGTGCAGGGGAAAGACAAGCTGGATGTGCCCATTAAGTTTATCTGGAACTACGCCGGGAACACCATTACCAACCAGCATGGGGACATCAACCGTACTCACAACATTTTGCAGGACGACACCAAATGCGAAATGATTGTGGTTATCGAAAACTTTATGACCTCGTCGGCAAAATATGCCGATCTGCTGCTGCCGGACCTGATGTCCGTCGAGCAGGAAGATATTATCCCCAACGACTATGCCGGGAATATGGGCTACCTGCTGTTCCTGCAACCGATCACCACGCCGAAATTTGAACGTAAACCGATTTACTGGATAACCAGCGAAATCGCCCGCCGCCTTGGGCCTGATATTTATCAAAAATTCACCGAGGGTCGAACCCAGGAGGAGTGGCTTAAGCACCTGTATGCCAAAATGCTCGCCAAAGATCCGCAGTTGCCGTCTTACGAAGAACTTAAAAAAATGGGCATCTATAAACGCAAAGATCCTAATGGACACTTTGTGGCCTATAAAAAGTTCCGCGATGACCCGGTTGCGAACCCACTAAAAACGCCATCTGGCAAAATCGAAATCTACTCAAGCCGTCTGGCGAAAATTGCCGGTAGCTGGGAGTTACAAAAAGATGAGGTGATCAGCGCCCTGCCGATCTACGCCTCAACCTTTGAAGGCTGGGATGACCCTTCGCGCGCCACATTCCCGTTGCAGATGTACGGCTTCCACTACAAATCCCGAACCCACTCCACTTACGGCAACATCGATGTGCTGGATGCGGCCTGCCGCCAGGAAGTGTGGCTCAACCCGATTGATGCGCAAAAACGCGGGATCGCCAATGGCGATATGGTGCGGGTCTTTAATGCCCGCGGCGAAGTACGGATTGCCGCAAAAGTCACCCCCCGTATTATGCCCGGCGTCAGCGCCATGGGTCAGGGAGCCTGGCACGATGCCAGTATGACCGGCGATCGCATTGACCATGGTGGCTGTGTGAACACGCTGACCACCCAGCGCCCTTCGCCGCTGGCAAAAGGCAACCCCCAGCACACCAATCTGGTTGAAATTGAGAAGGTTTGAGGAGTAGCCGATGACAACCCAATATGGATTTTTTATTGATTCCGCCCGCTGCACCGGCTGCAAAACCTGTGAGCTGGCCTGTAAAGATTACAAAAATTTGACCCCGGAAGTCAGTTTTCGCCGCATCTACGAATACGCCGGGGGTAACTGGCAGGAAGACAACGGCGTCTGGCATCAGAATGTGTTTGCCTATTGCCTGTCGATTGCCTGTAACCACTGCGAAGATCCGGCCTGCACCAAAGTTTGCCCCAGCGGAGCGATGCACAAGCGTGACGACGGCTTTGTGGTGGTAAACGAAGATATCTGCATCGGCTGTCGTTACTGCCATATGGCCTGCCCCTACGGCGCGCCGCAGTACAATGCGCAGAAAGGCCATATGACCAAATGCGATGGCTGCTACAGCCGTGTTGCAGAAGGTCACAAGCCGATTTGCGTCGAATCCTGCCCGCTGCGGGCGCTGGATTTTGGCCCGATTGATGAACTGCGTAAAACCCACGGCGAACTGGCCGCCGTTGCGCCGCTTCCGGCCGCACGTTTCACAAAGCCGTGCATTGTGATTAAACCTAACGCCAACAGCCGCCCTACCGGGGACACCACCGGCTTTCTGGCTAACCCGCAGGAGGTGTGAGATGGGTAACGGATGGCATGAATGGCCGCTGGTGTTATTTACCGTACTTGGCCAGTGCGTGGCGGGCGGCTTAATCGTAATGGGGCTCGGCTGGATGGCGGCGAAAGACGACTCTGCACGCCAGCTGCGCATTACCCGCAGTATGTTCTTTTTATGGCTGCTGATGGGCGTGGGCTTTATCGCCTCCATGATGCACCTGGGCTCGCCACTGCGGGCGTTTAACTCCCTGAACCGGGTCGGCGCTTCGGCGCTGAGCAACGAAATCGCTGCAGGTTCGCTGTTCTTCGCCGTGGGCGGATTCTGGTGGCTGCTGGCGGTGCTCGGCAAAATGCCGGCGGCGCTGGGTAAAATCTGGCTTATTGTCAGCATGGCGCTCGGCGTTGCCTTTGTGGTGGCGATGACCCGGGTGTATCAGATTGATACCGTGCCGACCTGGCACACCGCTTACACCACGGTGGGTTTCTTCCTGACCATGCTGCTCGGCGGGCCGCTGCTGGCGGCGCTGCTGCTGCGCCTGGCCGGAAGCACATTTAACGGTGCCACCTTTGCCACCCTGAGCGTTGCGGCGCTGCTGGCAAGCCTGGCGCTGGTAATGTTGCAGGGGATGAGTTTAAGCGCCGTGCACAGTTCGGTGGTACAGGCAGATGCGCTGGTGCCGGACTACGCGCTGCTCCAGGTCTGGCGGATGCTGCTGCTGGTTGCCGGGCTGGGCTGCTGGATTTGCCCTCTGGTGATGCGCAGACAACCACGTGCAATCAGCCTGTTTGCCGGGGTGACGCTGGTGCTGGTCGGTGAACTGATTGGCCGTGGCCTGTTCTATGGCTTACATATGACAGTCGGTATGGCCGTCGCGGGTTAATCACTCTCAGGAAACAGCAATGACTGACAACCTCTACGGCGACGATTTCGCCTTTACCGCCAGGATCCTCGGGATGCTGTTTTACTCGCCGCCGGACAGTGAACCGGTAAAACCGATTATCGGGGCATTCTTAAACGGTGACTGGCAAACGCAATGGCCGCTGCCAGCCCAGAGTCTGGCCCCGCTGGCGCAGGGGTTTACCACCGTCAGTGAAGAGCCTCTTGATGCGGCCTGGCAGCGCCTGTTTATCGGCCCCTGGGCACTGCCTGCGCCGCCCAGGGGATCCGTGTGGCTCGACAAAGAAAGCGTCATCTTTGGCGACTCGACGCTGGCCCTGCGCCAGTGGATGCGCGAGAACCAGATTGTCTGGCATGCGCAGGAAAACGAGCCTGAAGATCATTTTGGCACCCTGCTGCTGCTCGCCGCCTGGCTTGCAGAGAACCGACAATACGCCGCCTGCGACGCACTCCTGGCCTGGCATCTTCTGCCCTGGTCCGGGCGATTTCTGACGGTGTTTTGTGAACAGGCCGGGCATCCGTTCTGGCAGGCGCTGGGGATGCTGGCGCAAAGGACGCTGGCACACTGGCAGTCGCAGCTCCTCATGCCGGTGGCTGATAAACCGCTCTGGCGTTGAGGCCGTTAAAAACCACAAAGGGCGCAAGTGACAACGTCACCTGCACCCTTTTTTATGCCTGCTTTTTACTCTGGCAACAGGCTATTTTTCTGACGGATTACGCCAGAATTCGATCCGCCACCAGCATGCCGTTCGCCATCTGCAAATTGATATACTGCGCCAGCTCACGCTGTTCAGCCCGAGGCAGATAAGGCAACTCACCGACCAGCGGCGCGGGCAGTTTACGGCTCAGAACGTTGATTATCTCAGCGTAGTGCGCAAGCCCAGGGTTGATACGGTTCGCCACCCAGCCAATCAGCGGCAGACCGTCGCTGGCAATGGCCTGCGCGGTCAACAGGGCATGGTTGATACAGCCTTCCTGAATACCCACCACCATCACCACCGCCATCTGCTCCTGCACCACCCACTCAGAGAGCGGGCGCAGATCGTTCATCAGACTGCGCCAGCCGCCGGTACCCTCAACGACCACATGATCAACCCGGTCGCAAAGATGGGCCAGACCATTAGACAGAAGGGTGTAATTAATCGGAAAACTATGCGCGACGCTACTTTCATCTTCACTGAGCGCAACAGGATTCACCGCCGAATAGGGCAACTCTATGGACGAAACACTTTGCAAAACCATCGCATCTTTATTGCGCAGGCCCTCTGGTGTCTCTTTACTCCCTTTAGCGACCGGTTTGTAACCCGCGACGGTTCTGCCACTGGCCGCCAGCGCCTGAAGCAGCGCGCGGGACACCACTGTCTTCCCGACAGACGTATCAGTACCCGTTACAAAGAAACGCTTAAGCATCGCTAACTCCACCGTTATGCTACGAAAATATAAATAAGGAAAATAATTCAGTGGTGGAAGTCTATGTTAAGCGTCAGTCAGGCAGCTTGAGATAGCGCAATATTTAGTACAACAACAGGAAAATGTCAGCCCTGTAACAGACGGATAAGCAGAGAACCGTTATACATCGCGTCTTTTACCAGTGCGGCGCCTGCCATGGTGCCCTGATTAGTGAATTGCGTACTTTCAACGGCGATATGCTTACTGTAGGCCGGAAGGGACTGCTGACGAACACAGTCAGCAATGGCCGGGAAGAGGATTTCCGCCGCTTTGCTCAGCGGCGAACCAATAAGAATTTTTTGTGGATTGAATAAATTCACCATAATGGCCAGAATGCGGCCGACATTGGCCCCCACGCCGCTGATAATGTCTTTCGCCAGCAGGTCTCCCCGCAGGGCGGCATCGCACAATGACTCCACCGTCAGCGGTTGCTGATGCAGCATTGAGCTCATCGACTGGCTCATACGCAGTTGCGCCAGCTCCAGCACGCTCTCAACGCTGGCAATGGTTTCCAGGCACCCATGGTTACCGCAATAACAGCGTTTACCGTAGGGATCGACCTGGGTATGGCCAATCTCCACCAGGCTGCTGCTACCCGCATGCAGCAGGCGTCCATCGGTGATGACTCCTGCCCCCACGTTATGGTCAATCACTACCTGAATCACATCCCGCGCCCCGCGCGAGGCGCCAAAAAGAGCCTCCGCCATGGTCCAGGCGCTGATATCGTGCTGTACATACACCGGCACGCCCGTGTGCTTTTCCAGCGCCTCGCCCAGCGGCATATCCTTCACATCGTCATAAAACGGCATGCGATGGACGATGCCATTTTCCGTATCAATGATCCCCGGCAAGGTGATGGCGATAGCGGTCAGACGTTCGAGTTTCTGCGTATGACGGGTAAAGAAGGCATCGATATGATTGATGATCCGCGCCAGCAACGGCGTTTCGTCGGTAAGGGGCAGCTCAAGCAGCTCTTCAACAACCAGCTTACTGCTCAGGTCACGCAGGGAGAGGACGATTTCCGCCCGGCTGATACGTAAAGAGAGATAGTGCCAGGCTTCGGTTTCCACCATCAGCCCCACCGCTGGCCGCCCGCGGCTGCCAGGCTCCTGAATTTCGGTCTCCTGTACCAGGTGTGCTTCCAGCATTTCACGCACAATCTTGGTAATACTGGCGGGCGCAAGCTGTGCCAGTCTTGAAAGATCGATGCGCGAAACCGGGCCAAGCTGATCAATAAGGCGATAGACCGCCCCTGCGTTGGTCTGCTTAATTTGATCAATATGACCAGGCTGACTATCAGCAACCACCTCTGACTCCCTTTATTTTTGAGCTCGAAATAAACTTTTCGATATGGTGAAGCACTTCATGAGTCGCCGTCAAATATTTACGTAGCCTTGTGATTTACAGCACATTTTTCAGGGGGGTATTGCGCAATTTTCATCCATTTACTGCGCCGATCAGTTTTTGTTTGAAACGCCGTGCCGCCGTTCCCTGCTCACGATGTTTTGCCCACACCAGCCACATTTCCGAAATCGCATCTTCCTCAAGGATCGGTACCCAGCGAATTTCATTCAGCTGCACGCGGCGAAACGACGCGGGCAAAATCGAAACGCCCAGCCCGGCGGCAACCAGGCCGATAATGGTCATCGCTTCGCCCACCTCCTGAGTGATGGTCGGCGTCAGGTTATAGCGGCGCAGCAGGCCGAGAATATCGTCATACAATCCGGTTCCCACATGTGGATCGAAAAAGACAAAGGGTTCCTGCGCCAGCTCCACCAGCGAGACCCCCTTTTTGGCGGCCAGCGGGTGATCGCGGTGGATCATCGCCAGCAGCGGTTCACGTAAAATCACCTCCCACGCCAGGTTATCCGGCAGCAGGGTGTTGCGCATCAGCCCCAGCTCCAGCCCGCCATCGTTAAGGGGGGCTATCTGCTCGCGGGTGTTGATTTCACGGGTCTGAATATGCACGTCCGGGTAGAGCTGGCGAAAGGATGAGAGGGTGTCGGAAACCGCTTTAATAAAGGGCGCGGACGAGGTAAAGCCAATCCGCAACTCGCCGGTTTCCCCCTGGTGAAGACGGGCCGCGCGGGCAGCGGCCTCTTCAACCTGGCTTAAAATCTGTCGGCTGTCGGCGAGAAACTGCCGCCCGGCCGCCGTCAGCGAGACGCTGCGGTTAGTCCGGGCGAACAATCTGGCGCCTATTTGCTGCTCCAGAATCTGGATTTGCTGGCTCAACGGCGGCTGGGAAATGTTAAGCCGGGCGGCGGCGTGGCCAAAATGCAGCTCTTCGGCAACGGCAATAAAATAGCGAAGATGGCGAAGTTCAATATTCATATTCTAAAAGTATTATTTGAGACTATTAATATATTAGACAGAATATTCCGCATTTCATACCCTTACTGTTATCCCCGTCTTGTCGGGATCCCCATCTAAGGACAAAAAGTGAGTCGTACATCAACCGTCGATACCCTCCCCGCGAGTGGCGCCGACGACACCGCCCATGTTTTACCCACTCAATATATTAAACGTGGTACCCCCCAGTTCATGCGCGTCACCCTGGCGCTGTTCTCCGCCGGACTGGCAACCTTTGCCCTGCTTTACTGCGTACAGCCCATTTTGCCGGTGCTGTCACAGGAATTTGCCATCTCCCCGGCAAGCAGCAGTATTTCACTCTCGATATCAACCGCGATGCTGGCCATTGGCCTGCTGTTTACCGGCCCGTTGTCGGATGCGATCGGGCGAAAAAAAGTAATGGTCACAGCACTGCTGCTGGCATCCTGCTGTACCCTGCTTTCGACCATGATGACCAGCTGGCACGGCATTCTGGTGATGCGCGCCCTGCTCGGCCTCTCCCTGAGTGGGGTTGCTGCCGTAGCGATGACCTACCTGAGTGAAGAGATCCACCCAAGCTTTGTGGCGTTCTCGATGGGGCTGTATATCAGCGGTAACTCAATTGGCGGGATGAGCGGCCGGTTGCTCAGCGGCGTCTTTACCGATCTCTTTAACTGGCGTATTGCTCTGGCGGCAATTGGCTGTTTTGCCCTTGCCTCCGCGCTGATGTTCTGGCGTATTCTGCCGGAATCACGCCATTTTCGTCCTTCTTCGCTGCGCCCGCATACCCTGATGATTAACTTTCGGCTGCACTGGCGCGATCGCGGCCTGCCATTGCTGTTCCTCGAAGGTTTCCTGTTAATGGGCTCCTTCGTCACCCTGTTTAATTACATCGGTTACCGGTTGATGGCTTCCCCCTGGATGCTGAGCCAGGCGGTGGTCGGCTTACTCTCCGTGGCCTATCTGACGGGCACCTGGAGTTCACCGAAAGCCGGAGCCATGACGGCAAAATATGGCCGCGGCCCGGTGATGCTCGGCGCAATCGCCATCATGCTAAGCGGCGTGCTGCTGACTCTGATCCCCTCTTTGTGGGTCATTTTTGCCGGTATGCTGCTGTCCACCGCCGGATTCTTTGCCTCCCACTCGGTTGCCAGTAGCTGGATTGGCCCTCGCGCACGTCGCGCCAAAGGCCAGGCCTCATCACTCTATTTGTTCAGTTACTATCTGGGCTCAAGTATCGCAGGTACTCTGGGGGGCGTGTTCTGGCACAACTACGGGTGGAACGGGGTCGGCGGGTTTATCGCCCTGATGCTTATCCTGGCGCTGTTAGTAGGCAAACATATCCATCGCCGTTTGCGCTAAACGGTGATCGTTTCAGGCCCCGGTTATCCGGGGCTTGTGGCGATGTGGCCCAGGCAATCAAAAGATCGTCAGAACTGAAGCGGCTCCAACAAGTTCTCTTACTGCATCAAGCGCCATCAGCGCGAACATAACCCACACAAACGGATTCATAATGTCATCGGTACGGTTGAATAAGGTCGTTTAAGTACGACTTTTTTATTATGGTACTGCCCATTACACTTCGCTATCCCGCCCCCTGAAACAAAGGGGAGAATAAAAATTATTCATATTGATAAGAGGCATTATGGAAAATAGCAATTATCAGCAGCTCACCCGTACCTTCCAGCGGCTCTCCCGTTTCTCCCATCTTTCTGCCATCGCTGGCTGGGATATGTTTGCCATGATGCCGCCAGGCGGCAGCACCGCCCGTGGCGAAGCCCTTGCCGAACTTGGCGTATTGCAGCACCAGATCCTGACGGATAAACGCGTCGGCGAATGGCTGCACAATGCGCTTAGCGAAGATCTTAATGACGTTGAACAGGCTAACCTGCGCGAGATGACCCGCCATTATCAGCAGGCGGCGCTGTTACCGGAAAGCCTGGTCGAAGCCAAATCGCTGGCCGGGAGCAAATGCGAGCACGCCTGGCGCACCCAGCGTCCGGCCAATGACTGGGCGGGCTTTAGCGCAAACCTGAAAGAGGTGGTAAAACTGAGCCGCGAGGAAGCCCGGCTGCGCGCGGCAGAAAAAGGCTGTTCGGCATACGATGCCCTGCTGGATATTTTCGAACCCGATATGACCAGCGCCCGCCTCGATGTGCTCTTTGCCGACCTGAAATCCTGGCTGCCGGATCTGCTGGCAAAGGTCGTGGACAAACAGTCCCGTGAAACCCTTATCACCCCGCAAGGCCCCTTCCCGAGCGCCACTCAGCGTGAACTGGGGCTGGAAGCCATGACCTTACTGGGCTTTGATTTTAACGCCGGACGACTGGACATCAGCGCCCATCCGTTTTGCGGCGGCGTGCCGGAAGATGTCCGCATCACCACCCGCTACGACGAAAACGAACTGCTGAGCGCTCTGTTCGGAGTGGTTCACGAAACCGGCCATGCCCGCTATGAGCAAAATCTGCCGCGCCAGTGGCTGGGGCAGCCGATCGCGCAGGCACGCTCCACCGCTATTCATGAATCCCAGAGCCTGTTTTTTGAAATGCAGCTTGGGCGCAGCAATGCATTTATGAAACTGTTGCTTCCCGCTATCAGGAAGCACTTTGGCGCGCAACCGGCGTTTGAAGAAGCTAACTTTATCGCCTGGAACCAGCGGGTGAAACCCGGCTTTATTCGGGTGGATGCCGATGAAGTGAGCTACCCGGCACATGTGATCCTGCGCTATGAGATTGAGCGGGCGCTGATCGACGGGGATATTGAAGTTGAGGATATTCCGGCCCTGTGGGATGAGAAAATGCAGGCGTGGCTGGGGCTGTCAACCAAAGATAACTACCGCAACGGCTGTATGCAGGATATTCACTGGACCGACGGCGGCTTTGGCTACTTCCCTTCTTATACCCTGGGAGCCATGTACGCCGCCCAGCTGTTCCAGGCGGCCCGCAAGGCACTGCCAGGGCTGGACAGCGCCATCGCCAGCGGTGATTTCTCCGCCCTCTTTAACTGGCTTGGGCAGAACATCTGGCAGCACGGCAGCCGTTTCTCCACCGAACAGCTTATTGAGAACGCCACCGGTGAATCCCTCAACGCGCGCTACTTCCGCGATCATCTGACCGCGCGCTATCTGTAACGCCGCGAAAAATAGGCAGATTGCGTGACCGCGCAATCTGCACCTCTCACCAACGACACGGGTTGTACATCCCGTTACACGCCGAAACCAATGACTCACGGAAGCCTCGTGTTTACAGCGATATAGTGTTTTCAACGGCCCCGCAGTGGGGTTGAATGAAAAACCAAATTCGAGGATATCAGAATGAAAAAAGTATTAGCTCTGGTTGTTGCCGCTGCTATGGGTCTGTCTTCTGTTGCATTCGCTGCTGACGCTGCAACCACCACTGCGGCGCCTGCTGCAACCACAACCACCGCTGCTGCGCCTGCTGCTAAAGCGCCGGTGAAAAAAGTGCACAAACACAAGAAAGCCGCTGTACAGAAAGCGCAGGCCGCTAAAGTGAAAAAACATCACAAAAAAGCGGCAACTAAACCAGCTGTAGAGCAGAAAGCTCAGGCTGCTAAAGTGAAAAAACACCACAAAAAAGCAGCCGCTAAACCGGCTGTAGAGCAGAAAGCACAGGCTGCTAAAGTTAAACATCACAAAAAACACGTAAAACACACTGCAACTCAACCGGCTGCACAGCCAGCAGCATAAGTTGTGAAGTAGTACCTGCCTGCGGTAAAGGCGGAGTCAATCATCGGCGCTAACCTCTCAGGGAAGCGCCGTTTTTCTCTGGAGGGTCTATGCTGCGACGTTATCGCTTTGAGTTTATCCTGCTGTTGCTCATTTTGTGCGCGCTCATTGCCTTTCGGTTCTATCTTTTCTGATGTAGCACGCTGATTTTATTCCCACTTTTCTGCCGTCCCGGCTATAGTCTATGGGTCAGGGTTTACTTTAATAATCATAATTGCCCCACCAGAGTGAGATATGCGAAAAACCGCTGTGCTATTACTGGGATCGATTTTTCTTTTCTCCACTCACGGTCATGCTGAAGATGGCGACAGCAGCGCCATGAATGCACGTGATGTGAAAACACTGTTCTTTGGTCAGGATGACAGAGTGCCCGTGACCGCCCCGGCGCGTTCGCCCTGGGATGCGATTGGCCAGCTTGAAACCGCCAGTGGCAATTTGTGCACCGCCACCCTGATCTCTCCGCATCTGGCGCTGACCGCAGGTCATTGCCTGTTAACGCCGCCCCACGGCAAACCGGATAAAGTCGTCGCCCTGCGTTTTGTATCGCAAAAAGGCAGCTGGCGCTATGAGATCCACAGTATCGAAGGCCGCGTTGATGCCTCGCTTGGCAAACGCCTGAAGGTCGATGGCGATGGCTGGATTGTTCCGGCCTCCGCCGCCCCCTGGGATTTTGGTCTGGTGATTTTACGTAACCCGCCGTCTGGTATCACCCCGCTGCCGGTGTTCGTTGGTGACAAAGAAGCGCTGACTGAGGCGCTAAAAGTCGCCGGGCGAAAGGTCACCCAGTCAGGTTATCCGGAAGATCATCTGGAGACCCTCTACAGTCACCACGACTGCGTGGTCACCGGCTGGGCGCAAAGCAGCGTACTGTCGCATCAGTGCGATACCCTGCCTGGAGACAGCGGCTCTCCTTTGATGCTCAACACGCCCGAAGGCTGGCAGGTTATTGCGGTACAAAGTTCCGCGCCAGCGGCGAAAGACCGCTGGCGGGCCGATAACCGTGCTATTTCGATTACCGGTTTTCGCGACAAGCTGGAAGCTCTGGCGAGATAGCGCTACCCCTGCAACTGCGGCTTACGCAGTTGCAGAATGTTTTCCAGCGGCATAGGTTCACTGAAGAAATAGCCCTGCAGCTGATCGCAGCCGGCCAGACGCAGTAACTTCATCTGTTTTTCATTCTCAATGCCCTCAGCCACCACCAGCATCCCCAGCGCGCTGGCAATACGAATAGTGCCTCTCACCAGTGCGGAGGCCTGTTCATCGTCATCCACCAGCCCCGCCAGCGATTTATCGATCTTGATGGTTTCAAAATGGAAACGGCGCAGATAGCCAATACTTGAATAGCCGGTGCCAAAATCATCCAGCGCCACCGAGGTGCCCAGCGCGCGTAAATAGGTGATAGCCGACAGCGCCCGTTCCGGGTTTTCCAGCACATAGGTTTCGGTGACTTCAAGTTGCAGACGGGCAGCGGGAAAACGGGTGCTTGCCAGGGCGCTGGCCACTTTGACTTCAAATTCCGGATCGCGAAATTGTGCCGGAGAGATATTGACCGACAGTTTTAAATCGCTAAAAGGCTGAAGATCGCTACAGGCGCGGCGCAGTACAAACTGCCCGAGGGCGTAAATCAGGCCGCTGGTTTCGGCGATGGTAATAAACGCATCCGGCTTCAGCTCTCCGCCCGGACGTCGCGGCCAGCGCACCAGAGCTTCGACGCCAATCATCACCAGGCTGCGGGCATCGACAATAGGTTGATACCAGACGTCAAATTCATCGTTATCCAGCCCGCTGCGAATATCATTCTCGATCATCAGTTGATGTTCGCGGACGCTGTTCAGTTCCTCATCGTAATGGGTAACCCGGCCCTTGCCGGTGCTCTTTGAATGGTACATGGCGATATCCGCCCGACGGAATAACTCCGAACTGGTGCAGGCAAGCAGGGTTGCGCTGGCAATACCGATGCTGGCGCCAATATGAACGGTTCGCTTACTGACCTTAATCGGCACACTCAGGGCGAGCAGAGCTTTTGCGGCAAAGTCATCTGCTTTTTCTTCTGCCCAGGGGCCGCTGATGGTCATCGCAAATTCATCCCCGCCCATTCGCACCAGCGTGCCGTCGGTCGGGACAATATCCGTAAGCAACTGGGCGACGGTAACAATTAAGCGATCGCCGACATCATGCCCATAGATATCATTTACATCCTTAAAGCCATCCAGATCGATAAACACCACGCTTATCATGCTGCTGTCGCCCTGCATACTCAGCTTATCGAGCTTTTCGATCAGGGCGCGTCGGTTAGGTAAACGACTGAGCCAGTCGGTATAGGCGATACGACGGGCTATTTTTTCCCCTTTGGCTAGCTTATAAAGCCCGGCGCTGCTCAACACGATAAACAGCAGGATCAGTCCCGAGGCTAACATGGCAATCTGGCGAATATTATCAGCAGCGGTGTTGGCGGCTTCAGCACCAGGTAAACGCGGGCTCCAGCTTAACCAGCCCAGCACTTCCCCGGCGGCGCTTTCCAACGGAACGCTATTGTTCGTCTCTTTTTCCGGCGAAAACGTTAAGCTGGCAATCTGGAAAGTATCCCCCAGCTCGCGCAGGATATCGTTGTTCAGATGACGGGTGATAAGCAGATAACGGCGCTCCCCCCCGGTGACCTGTAGCTCGCCGACCATTGGCCGGATCAAGCCGATAGCAAAAAAGGCAACGCCTTCGTGGGTACGGGTTATACCGGCGAAAATCTGATTCTGACTGGACAGCGCCTGCGTATTATTGCGGATCAGCGCCTGTAATCCATTACCGAAGAAACTCAGGGAATGATCGCTGACCTGTTGACTGCGAAACGCTCCCCAGCGCATCTGATAGTTTTCATCCAGCACAAAGGTGCCATCATAGAGATTATTGATTTTGAAACCGATGCCCCAGGTGTTATACAGCCACTGGGTATTGAGCTGCGGGCTGTAGGTCTCCCGCACGGCGTCATTCCACACCGCATTATCAATCACCAGCGTTTTCATCCGATTTATTGAGGTCTGAATCGCCCCCTGAACTGATAACGCCGTCCGGTGTTCGTCTATTTCATTGGCTTTACTGCTAATCAGATGGAGGGACAGATACAACAGCGCAACAATAGAAATAATCAGCCCGAAACCCGCCATAAAAACCATCACGAACAGCGTTTTTGCCCCGGGAATATTACGCCAGCTAAACGGGTTTAACATTCTCCATCCCTCATATCCTGGCCGGAAATAGCAATCGTGTTGTTGTATATAAACTTAAGCGTAATACAGAAGTAAAAATTCGCTGCCCTATTTCAGACAGCGAAGACATCAGGCCAGTTTAATCAAAATCATCCCAACTATTAAAAGGATAAGTCCGGCCCAGCTTTTTTGTTCAGCCGTTGACCAAAGAGGATCCAGCCCGCCGCCAGCGTGGCCGCGATACCAAAGCCGCCCCACAGGGCGACTGAACCCCACAAGCGCCTGAGATAAGGCACTGAAAGCGGCAAGCCAGGCGGCGTGGATCCATTCAAACTGTTGCATTCTCGCCTCCCTGTTTTATTGCCCTCCCGCTGCGGGTGCCGGATTTAATCAACATAATGCCGCAAACCAGCGTCGTCAGTCCGGCCACTTTCACCGGAGGCAGGGTTTCACCAACAGCAGGCAGAAGGGTTTGGCAGAGACAGAGCAGAAATATAAATTCTGCTTTCCCCGACCTTTCGACCGGGGAATAAGATTACACCTGCTTATTGTCCGTTTTTTTCTTTCATCGCCCGGTCTTCAGCAAGTAAATTCCATGACGAGATAAACAACCCGGCGATCAACGGCCCGATGACAAAACCATTAATACCGAAAAGCTGTAAACCACCCAGGGTGGTAAATAAAATTAAATAATCCGGCATACGGGTATCTTTGCCGACCAGCAATGGCCGCAAAATATTATCCGCAAGACCCACCACAATGACAAAATAGAGCGTCAACACCACCGCGGTGACCGTTTCACCGGTTGTCGACAAATAGACCACCGCAGGAACCCAGATAATTGCCGTACCGACCGCCGGGATCAGCGACATAAACGCCATCAGCGTGGCCCATAACAGGCTACCGTTGAACCCGGCAAACCAGAACGCCGCGCCGCCAAGCGCGCCCTGGACAATCGCCACCACCAGCGTGCCCTTTACCGTTGCCCGGGACACGCCGGCAAATTTATGAAACAGACGACGTTTAATTTTATCCGTCAGGGGGATCGCAATAAATATCCTGCGCACCAGCCGTGAACCGTCCTTCAGTAAAAAGAACAACAGATACACCATCATGCAAAAACCGATGGTCAGACCGAGCGTATTTTTACCGATAATTACCGCACTGCCTGCCAGATAACGTCCGGCGGCTAATGCGACTCCGGATATTTTCTCCCGGATGGTGCTCACCGAATTAAAATCGTTATCCTGCAGGTAGCTTCTTGCCCAGTCCGGAAGTGCGTTGATGCCATTGTTTAAGAGTTGCGGTAAATCGGAGGCGTTACTTTGCAGGCGCTGATAGAGGGCATTTAATTCGACGATTAATGAAGAGATCACCACCATCAATGGAAGAAACACAATAATACAAATAAGCAATACGGTCAGTAACGACGCAATCCCATCGCGACCACGTAAAAGTGCAGTGAGTTTAATGTTCAGCGGATAAAAAATAAGTGCCAGGATCACCGCCCAAATGATCGCCGAATAATAAGGCAGGATCAGGCTAAAAAAGGCTACGCTGACCAGCAGCAGTAGCAAAATAAAAAACAGATAATTCACTTTTAACGTCGTCATACTCGCCGTCCATTGGTTAATCTGTTGACAAGTGTAGTGTTTATCCAATTGATTGTAAAAAGTATGCTTCCCCCTCACCCCAACCCTCTCCCTCAAGGGAGAGGGAGCCGTCCGAGCTCGCTTTTCTCCCTCTCCCCGTGGGAGAGATACCGTCTTGCGGTTCAGGCCGCAAGCGGTATTTCAGCGTCGAACATGCGG
>NZ_CBFFRJ010000114.1:0-16462 GCF_965644225.1 Phytobacter sp. V91
CTTGGGCGGCTCATGGTTTGTCGGCGCCTTTGAGGCGCTCACCCTAAAGCCTCCGGCTCTGCCGGAGGATACTTACTTATGCACACGTGTGCACTGGAGTCAATGAATGTAAATTGCAAATATGTTGATATGGCTCGCATTTGCAATCAATGTAATGTAAAAAATTGATTTTTATTAATAAATTTAAATGTGATCGCTATCATATTTATAGAAAACAGACTTATTTATGTATTTGGAGGTATTTAGTGACGGTGCAGAATAATGCACTTTTTGAAGTGTCTTAATTCAGGTTTTATGTGACGCTCACATTCAATTAACATCTTGCATTACATTTTATTTAACATTGGTTAATTATTTTTAAACACCCCGCATTTAATTAATTTTCCTGAACGAATTCTGTTATTAATGGGCTAATATGGGGGAAAGGTAATACTTAAATATATAAGCATTACTGGAGGTTATGAGATTTATCATTAGCGGTGCTGGCTGGATCTTTGTCGCCTGATGTTTTCCTTTGCATAAGTCTGACCCCGCGCCCGGTGTGAGCGCGGGGGAGATTAGCATGGCAGGGAGATGCGCGGTTTTACCCGGTCGTGGAGCGCCGGATTGTCGCTCTCATCTTTTAGTTTGACCCCGGTCAGTCGGCGCAAAAATGCCTGCTCCAGCAGCCAGGCAAGCTTAAAGGCGGCGGCCTCGTAGTTGAGACCTTCCGGGCGGATATTGGAGATGCAATTGCGCTCTGATTCCAGCCGTTGGCGCTCAGGTTTCCACGTCAGGTAGACCCCCAGGCTGTCCGGGGATGATAATCCTGGGCGCTCACCAATCAGGATCGCCACCGCTTTGCTGTTCAGGGTTTCGCCGATGTCATCCCCCAGCGCCACCCTGGACTGATGCGCCAGTACCACCGGCCCGAGTGAAATTCCCAGCGTTTGCAGATAGGGCAGCAGGGCGGTAATCAGCCCCAGCGACTGGCGCTGCACCGCGTGAGACGACAGGCCGTCGCCAATGACCAGCAGCAGGTCATGGGGTGGGGTACGGCTGGCGGCCAGTTCTGCACGACTTTCGTCGCTCAGCTTGCGGCCTAAATCCGGGCGATTAAGGTAGATATGTCTGTCCGTCGCCGCACTATGCGCTTCGTACGTTTGCAGACCCAACGCCTGTATCTGACGGGCCAGGGTTTCACTGTCGAAGGGCTGGTGGATGGCGTCACGCGCCTGGGCATGGGCAAGGCCAAAGTTCAGCACTTCGCGGGTTGGCAGGCTTGCTCCACTGCGGCCGAGCGCAATGCGGGCATCGGTAAATTCCCGCAACAGGGACCAGGCATCAGGTGGATTCATGCAACAGCTCCTTGTGGTAATGCGCTAAGCAGCGGGTGATTGGCTCCGGTCAGGCGTAGCTGTCCATGGTTATCAATAATTTGCATTTTTGTCAGCCACTGGGCAAATTCCGGCGCGTGTTTAAGTCCCAGCAGACGGCGGGCGTAGAGGGCATCATGGAACGAGGTGCTCTGATAATTCAGCATGATGTCGTCCGCGCCCGGAACGCCAATCAGGAAGGTCAGCCCGGCGTTACATAACAAGGTAAGCAGGGTGTCCATATCATCCTGATCCGCTTCCGCATGGTTGGTATAGCAGACGTCGCAGCCGATTGGCAGCCCCATCAACTTGCCGCAGAAGTGATCTTCCAGTCCGGCGCGAATGATCTGCTTGCCGTCGTAGAGATATTCCGGGCCGATAAATCCGACCACCGTGTTGACCAGCAGCGGGTTGAAGTGGCGGGCCACGGCATAGGCACGGGCTTCACAGGTTTGCTGGTCAACATCGTAATGCGCGTTCGCCGACAGGCAACTGCCCTGGCCGGTCTCAAAATACATCACGTTATTGCCCAGCGTGCCGCGATTAAGACTCAGCGCGGCATCCTGCGCCTCTTTCAGCATGGCGAGGTTGATACCAAAACCGCTGTTTGCCGCCTCGGTGCCCGCCACCGACTGGAACACCAGATCCACCGGCGAACCGCGCTCAATCAGTTGCAGGGTGTTGGTCACATGGGTCAGCACGCAGGACTGCGCGGGAATGTTAAAGCGGTTGATGATGTCATCCATCATATGATTCAGACGGTTCAGTACCGGTAGGCTGTCGCTGGCGGGATTAATGCCGACAACGGCATCTCCGGCGCCGTAGAGCAAACCATCGAGCATGCTGGCGGCGATCCCTTTTAAATCATCCGTTGGATGGTTGGGCTGCAGGCGTACGCTGAGATGGCCGGGCAGGCCAATCGTGTTGCGAAAACGGGTTACCACGCTGCACTTGCTGGCAACCAGGATCAGATCCTGGTTACGCATCAGCTTACTGACCGCGGCGGCTATTTCCGGGGTGATGGCCGGGGCGACTTCGCTTAAGACTTGAGTGTCAGTGGCGTCCGCCAGCAGCCAGTCGCGAAAATCGCCGACCGTCAGGTGGCTGATGGCCAGAAAGGCCTGAGCATTGTGGGTGTCGATGATAAGCCGGGTGACCTCATCGCTTTCGTAAGGAATCAGTGGATTATCAAGGATCTCGCGCAGTGGCACGTCCGCGAGGGCAATTTTAGCTGCCATTCGCTCTTCTGCCGACTGCGCGGCGACGCCCGCCAGCACATCCCCGGAACGTGCCGGGGAGGCTTTTGCCATCAGTTCTTTCAGACTGGCGAACCGATAAGTTCGGTGCGCCAGGGTTGTTTTATACATGAACTCTCCTCAGGAGGCTGCCCGCAGTTGCGGATCCAGCGCGGCGCGCTCACGAGCCGGTGCCGTTTTACGGAACCACATATAACCGGCCAGCATCATAAGGGCGAAAATCAGTGCCAGCAGGGTGTTGTACCAGACCATTGCCACCAGGCAGAGTACCGCCATACCAAGGGCAAACGCCGGGGCAATCGGGAACAGCGGCGCTTTAAACGGGCGCTCAAGGTCCGGTTCGCTACGACGCAGTTTGAACAGTGCGGCCATTGAAGTGATATACATAACAATAGCGCCGAATACTGACATCGTCACAATACAGGCCGTCAGCGGCATGCCGCTGATGGTGATCAGCGAGTCGGAGAAGATGGCTGCAATACCGACAACACCACCCGCCAGAATGGCCAGATGCGGGGTGCGGGTTTTACGGTTGAGGTTGGCAAGGCTCGCCGGGAGATAGCCTGCGCGTGCCAGGGAGTAGATTTGCCGTGAGTAGCCCATAATGATGCCGTGGAACGACGCCACCAGACCGAACAGCCCTAACCAGACCAGCATATGCAGCCAGCCGCTGCTGCTACCGACCACCACTTTCATCGCCTGTGGCAATGGATCGTTGATGTTTGACAGCGTACGCCAGTCGCCTACGCCGCCGGCAAACATCATCACACCGACCGCCAGTACCGTCAGGGTCAGAATACCGCCGCCCAGTGCGCGTGGAATGGTACGTTTGGGATCTTTCGCTTCTTCGGCTGCCATGGAGGCACCTTCGATAGCGAGGAAGAACCAGATAGCGAAGGGGATAGCCGCAAACATGCCCGGTAGTGCCAGGCCACTAAAGCTGTCGGCACCGGCCCAGCCGTTGGCGGTGAAGTTGTCCCAGGAGAAGCCCGGCGCAACGACGCCCATAAACACCAGCAATTCAAATATTGCCAGCAGGGTAACAATGAGCTCAAAGGTGGCGGCAATGCCGACGCCAAGAATATTCAACGTCATAAATATCAGGTATGCGCCGCAGGCCACCCACTTAGGATCCAGTGACGGGAATTGCACGTTAAGATATGCGCCGATCGCCATTGCAATGGCCGGTGGCGCAAAAACGAATTCGATCAGGGTCGCGAATCCGGCAATAAACCCGCCGGTTGGGCCGAACGCCCGGTAAGCATAAGCAAAAGGGCCACCCGCATGAGGGATCGCGGTGGTTAATTCGGTAAAGCTAAAAATAAAGGCGCAATACATGGCGGCAATCGCCAGGGCAACGATCAGAAAGCCTAATGTTCCCGCCTGGGCCCAGCCATAACTCCAGCCAAAATATTCCCCTGAGATTACCAGTCCGACGGCAATGCCCCATAAACGGAAGCTGCCTAATGTTCTTTTTAGTGTGGTTGATTCTGTGGTCATCATTTACTGCCTCGCCATTAAACACAGTTGTGGCTGGGTTGCAAAGGTGATGCCAGTTTATAAAAAGCCTCATTTTTCATTTGTTTATTATCGCTCTGACAGGGTTTTTAACAAAAACAGCCTGAAGATGCAGTCTGCTCAGCCTGCTTGTGGTGCAGCCTGCTCTGTAATGGTGAAAATTGACTGATTATTAAACTATCTTTATGAATTATGAGGATTTTGTGGAGAGTGGGCCGCTGCGCAAAAATAACGACCAGAGCAAAATTTTCGCCCTCCCGGCAGCATAAAAAAATTCCTGGTCGGAATAATTAAAATAATCTATGGAATTAATTGATTGTAAATCCGATTATTCGTACGTCGCTTTTTAATGTTCGATACTTTAATTATTTTAACATCTTAATAAATTTATATTATTAATTCACACGATGGTTACATTTTTTATTTTAATTCTATTGCAGCGAAAATTGCAGGCTGAATCACAATGCATTCAGATAATGGCCAGATGTTAAATTTAATCCCCTGGAATGAGTTGACCATAATGACTTCGCACTTTAGTTTGAGGGCGAAACCTGACAGGAAAATCCAGGATTATATTTAGCTAAGGAGGGGTATATGGCCTGGCGTCCAATTCTGTATGTCATTTTTACCACCAATCCACGGTTAACAACCCGACGCGCTCGCTTGCGTCTGGTAGCAAATTAGCGCTGAACTTCCCCTCTCCCGTGCGAGGAGAGGGGATAAAGCCTCAGGCGTTTTCTGCCAGCTCAAACATGCCATAAGGGTGGATTTGCAGATAATAGCTGTCCCCCACATCGGGTTGCAGACGGGTCGCATTGACCTGCAACAAAATGCGTTGACCGTGCCACTCGACAATTACCTCATATTGCGGCCCCATGTAGGCCACGTGCTGGATAATACAGCGTTGACACTCTTCTCCGTGCGACTCAAGGGTGATTGCCTCCGGGCGCACGCCGACGGTGGCTGAGCCCTCGGCGACAAAGTGGGCGGGAGCCGGTAAACGGTAGCCGTAGAGATCAACATAACCCTGACCAAAGGTGGCCGGAAACAGGTTGGCATCGCCCATAAAGCTCGCCATAAAGCGTGAGGCGGGCTGGCGATAGAGCGCCTGCGGCGAGCCCATCTGCATAATATTACCCTTGTTCATAACCAGTACGGTGTCTGATACCGCGAACGCTTCGCTCTGATCGTGAGTGACGTACAGTGAGGTGATATTGAACTGTTTTTGCAGCTCACGGATTTTATCGCGCATGCTGCGGCGCAGGTTGGCGTCGAGATTACTCAGTGGTTCATCAAACAGCAGGACTTTTGGTTTGAGGATCAGCGCGCGCGCCAGCGCCACGCGCTGTTGCTGGCCTCCGGAGATCTGATCCACAAAGCGCGTTTCAAAGCCTTCAAGATCCACCATCGCCAGCGCTTCCTGCACCCGGTTTTTGATCTCTGAACGTGAAACACCGAGCATTTTCAGGCCATATCCGACGTTCTCGCCCAGCGACATATGCGGAAAGAGGGCGTAGGACTGGAACACCATGCAGATATCACGCTGCTGGATGGAACGGTGTGTAACATCTTCGCCATCAATGAAAATCTGCCCACCGGTCGGTTTTTCCAGCCCTGCCACCAGGCGCAGTACGGTGGTTTTACCGCAGCCGGATGGGCCTAACAGGCTCACCATTTCCCCTTGAGGAATGGCAAGGTTGATGTTCTCTATAACCGTGTTGTCGCCGAATCGCTTGTTGACGTTACGCAATTCAACGAAATGTTTTTGTGTCATGGTTGTGCTCCGTTACGCCAGGTTTTTGGCTTTGGAACGGGAGGTTCGTGCCTCGCCGATCAGCCAGTCAAAAATAAAGATGATGGCGAGCATCACCACAATAAGGATTGAGCCATAGGCGATGGCGACGCCGTATTCGCCATCTTCCACACGATTCAGAATGTAGGCGGTTGCCACGCGGGTATCCGGGGTGACCAGGAAGACAATGGCGCTGACCGTGGTGATGGCACGAACAAAACTGTAAATCAGTGCCGACAGAATGGCCGGACGCAGCAGAGGCAGCAGGATCTGCGTGATGGTGCGCAGTGACCCGGCGCGCAGGCTGAGCGAGGCTTCATCCAGCGATTTGTCTATCTGACCTAATCCGGCGATGCCTGCCCGGATACCGACCGGTACGTTACGCATCACCATCGACATAATCACGATGGCCGCCGTCCCCGTGATGTACACCGGTGCGCCGTTAAAGGCGAGGATGTAGGAGACACCCGCGACAGTGCCGGGTACGGCAAAGCACAGCATGGTGGTGAACTCGATGGTCTTTTTGCCTCTGAACTGCTGGCGCACCACAATCCAGGCGATTAACAGACCTAAGGCTGCGGTGATCGGGGCGGCGATCCCGGCATACAGTAGGGTGTCGAGCAGTGACGGCCATGCGCCATCGCTCATGCCCTGGCCAAAGAGTTTGATGAAGTTATCCAGCGTCAGGGTGTAATCCACGCCCCAGTTAACGGTAAAGCTGCCATAGAAGATGCTGCCGTAAAGCAGGGCGTTGAAGGCGATCCAGACGACAAGCAGCGAAATAACGCCCCATACCAGGGTCACCGGCAGCGGCTGCACATCACCGCGATAGGATTTTCCGGAGACGGTCACATAGGAGCGTTTGCCAATCCACATGTACTGCACGCAGAACACCAGCAGCGAGAAGACCAGCAGGAAAGCGCCCAGCGTACTGGCGGCCTGATAATCCAGCTGTGAGCCGGTAATATAGAAGTAGATCTGGGTTGCCAGCACATCGAAGTTGCCCCCCAGCACCAGCGGGTTGCTGAAATCGGCCAGCGACTGCACCACCACAATCAGGAACGCATTTGCCAGCGCAGGTTTCAGCAGTGGGACAAACACGCCGTTGAAGGTCTGCCAGCGGCTGGCGCGCAGGGTGTAGGAGGCTTCTTCCAGCGACGGATGAATGGTTTTTATCGCCCCGTCGATGATCATAAAGGCCATTGGGGTAAAGGCCAGCACCTGCGCCAGCCAGATGCCGGTAAAACCGTACAGCCAGTTGGTATTGGTCAGCCCGAACCAGTCGACCATTAACTCAGTGATATAGCCTGAACGCCCCATCATCAGGGTGACCCCTAAGCCGACCACAAAGGGCGGGGTAACGATAGGCAGAATGGAGAACACGCGGCCGATAATTGCGCTGCGTCTGGCTATGCGGGTGGTGTATATCGCCAGTACCAGGCCGAAGAAGGTACAGCCCACGCCAACGGCAATCGCCAGCCAGATGGAGTTGAGGATCACCTGAATAATGTGCGCCTGAGAGAGCACATTCATAAAGGCCAGTGGAGCGAACGCACCGTCATCGGTGGTAAACATCGGAATAAAGATGGCAATGCTTGGCCAGACGATAAAGATGCCAATCAGCGTCACAATCGTAATCAGCGCGCCAATGACAAAGCGGTCGCCGCCCAGCCATTCCAGGCGGGTGAGCGCAAGGGTCATAATGGCGCCCAGGGAGATAAACAGCACAATGCTGGCATAGCCGAGACCACGATCTTCTGCGGTGGCGCTCAGGACGACAAACGCCATGCACAGCAATGCCCATCCAGCATCGAAATAGTGACGGCTTCGCTGCTCGCGCTGTGCTTCACTGAGCGGACGCAGAGCCAGCACGCTGGGTAACAAGTACCACAGCCAGCTGACGTTGAGGTGCGACCAGCCGTAAGCGGCATAAATTTCCTCGGACGTGGAGTCGAACAGGCCGTAATCCAGACTCCAGCTCGGTAGCAGAGCAAATGCCAGCCAGCCGAGCAAAATCCAAAGGAATACCGCATCCCGTTTTGCGGCGGGATGGAGAGTGAGTGTGTGTGGCATAAGCGTTCCGGTGTTGTAGGCCGGGCAGGACGTTATGCCCCACCCGGCAAAGAATGCAAAAGCGGGCTTATTTACCCATCTTCACATCGCTGACCCATTTATTAATCAGCGCTTTACGTACGTCTGTTGAGCCGTATTTATCCATGTCGTAGCTGATCAGTTTCAGGTCATCGAGCTTCAGCGAGTTCGGCGATGTTTCTGCGGTGGTGTTGGTCAGGATTTGGTAGGACTTGCCTTTTTTCCATGCCAGTTCCTGCGCTTCTTTCGACAGTACCCAGTCCACAAACAGCCTGGCGTTGTCGATATTTCGCGCCCCTTTCAGGATGCTGACACCGCCAATTTCATAGCCAGTGCCTTCACAGGGGGAGATCAGTTCCAGCGGCGCGCCCTGCTCTTTTTCCAGGGAGTAATCATGCAGGAAGCCGATACCAATGGCGGTTTCACCACGGGCAGCGTTGCGCGCCGGTGCAATGCCTGATTTGGTGTACTGTGAGACGTTGCTGTTGAGCTGTTTGAGATATGCAAAGGCCTGATCTTCGCCCCACAGCTGTGCAAAGGTGGCGAGCGCAGTGTAGGCGGTGCCTGAGCTTTGTGGATCGGCAATCTGGATCTCGCCCTTATATTCGGGCTTCGTCAGATCTTTCCAGCATGTTGGCACCGGCAGGTTTTTCTCTTTCAGGCGCTGGGTGTTGACGCCGAAACCGAGGATCCCGATATACACCGCCGAAGAGAGGTTGCCCTTCACCTTCGCCGGATCGCGAAACTTCTCCATCACCTGGTCGAGGTTCGGGGATTTGTAAGCCTGCAGCAGCCCCATTTCCCCCGCCTGAGACTGAGGATCCAGGGTGCCGCCGTACCAGACGTCTGCCTGCGGGTTTTTCTTCTCCGCATCGACTTTCGCCAGCGTGCTGCCGGAACCATTACGGATAAACGCGGTTTTGACTTTGTACTTTTCGCCAAAGGCCTGGGTTTGCGCTTCGCACAGTTCATTGGTGCCGCTGCAATAAACAACCAGACGACCTTCTGCTTTTGCCACACCGCTGAATGCTGCGAGGGCGAGGCCTGTTGCTACCAGGGTAGAGACCAGAGTCACTTTCATTATTTTATCCTTCCGCTGAGGGAGTCGGACTGCGTGATGTTGCAATGCCTGCCATCAGTAGCGGCATCAGTAATAAACCCATCAATACGGCTGCGACACAGAGCAGGCTAAACATCCCCGACCAGCCATAGCCTTCAATCAGTTGTGAGAGCGGCCAGCCCGCCAGCGCCGCGCCGAGGTAGGCGAAGACGCCGAGAAAACCGGTAATGGAACCTGCCGCTGCTTTGTGCCCACATTCGACGGCGGCCAGGCCTATCAACATTTGTGGACCAAAGACAAAAAATCCCACCGTAAAAAAGCACATCGCCAGTAGCGCGTAGTGATGTACCGGCGCCAGCCAGAGCGCCGCGACCGAGACGATAAGCCCGAGCGTAAAGAGCAAAATCATCGGCGCGCGTTGCCCGCTGAACAGTAAATCTGAACCCCATCCGGCAAAGAGCGCCCCCAGCAACCCGCCCGCTTCAAACAGCATCACGGTGGCGTTGGCACTGAGCAGGTTGATACCGTGGCTTTCTGCCAGCCAGAGATTTCCCCAGTCGTTCAGCGCGATGCGGATCAAATAGACCAGCACGTACGAAACCCCCAGCAACCAAATCATTGGGTTACGCAGCACGGTAACGCGCAGCATTTGCCATAAGCCCATCGGCGGACTTTGTTGCTCCTGACGCAGCTCCAGCGGGTCATGCCGCCATTCGCCTGCGCTCGGTAACCCTTCTTCCTGCGGTGTCCCCCGCAGTTGCATTGATAACCACACACCCAGCGCCATGCTGATTATCCCCGGTGTCAGCATCGCGGCCTGCCAGCCCCACCAGTGGGCGGCAAAGGCACATATCAGCGGAACAATCGCCCCGCCGATGTTGATAGACATATTCCAGCAGCCCCACCAGAAACCACGTTCATTACGTGAGTACCAGTGGGTCAGCAGGCGGGCGCATGGCGGCCATCCCCAGCCCTGGAAAAAGCCGTTTAACGTCCAGACCACCAGCAGCAGAGGCAGCGAATCAGCAAACGCAAACACCACGTTCAGCAGCCCGGTGGCAAAAAGCCCGCAGCCCATAAAGGCGCGCTGTCCGTGGCTGTCATGCCAGAGCCCGGCGGCAAACTTCGACAAACCGTAGCTGAGGTAAAACAGCGAACCCAGCAGGCCGATATCGCCTTTATCCAGCCCTAAATCGCTTTGCAGCGCTGGCAGCACGTAGTTCACGCTTTTACGCGTCAGGTAGAACGCGGCATAACCCACCACCATGGAGAACAACAGACGTGAGCGTAACGTCCGGTAACGAGTGTCGATGTCAGTGGCTAAGATGGCGTGCATGACGGCCTCCGGTTGTGTTGACTTTAGAAAAGCGCGGCTGAAAGCGGATGAGAGAAACTCCCCGGGTCACTAAGAATTTTTCCTGGTCAGTACGGGGTTTGTTGCAAAACTGTGGGCAAGTTAACAGTAACGAGGGTTCCCTGACGGTGCTCGAGGAGCAGTTCGCCGCCCAGAGCATGAACGCGTTCGCGCATCCCCTGAATGCCAAACCCCGGTTCTCTGTCGGCGGTGATGCCGATACCGTTGTCATGGACTGCCAGACACAGCTGGCCAAGTTGCTCGCTGAGTATGATGGTTACCTTACTGGCGCTGGCGTGTTTGCAGACGTTATTGAGCAACTCCTGCAAGAGGCGATAGAGGGTAAACGCCAGGATTTCCCGCTCGGGCGGGGCGTGGAGTCGATAATCAAAATGGCATGCGATACCGCGCTCGGCGAAAGCAAACTCATTCACCAGGTGGTGCAGCGCCTCCTGCAACGAGAGTTCGTCGAGAACCGGTGGGCGAAGCTGGCGTAGCAATTGGCGGGTAGAGTGATGGATCCGCTGCGCCAGCGCATTTATCTGGCTGGCGGCCTCCAGGCTTTGCGGCGTTTCAGCGGTGCGTTTGACCAGCTGCGACTGAATCTGAATGGCAGTAATGTTCTGCCCAATTTCGTCGTGCAGTTCGCGGGCGAGACTTTTGCGGGTGTCCTCCTCCGTGTGAATCAGCTTTTCAGCCAACGCCTGGCGAGCACGTAGTTCGCCTTCCAGCCGTCTGCGGTAGTGGTCCAGGTTCAGCGCCAGGTGTTGCTGGCGGCTGATCGCGATACCCAGGCCTATCCCCAGCAGAGCCTGAGTGGCGAGAAAAATTTCCAGCTCCAGAAGGTCGCTAAAACCGACGCCGACCTGACGGGCTATGGTGATAAGCATGCTGCCGAGAAGACCTGACATCACGCCGCCCTGCCAGCCAAATTTCCATGCCATCACCACGTTGGGCAGGAACACCACAATCAGCAGCAGACGCTCTATCTGTGGCGAGAGAATCATCTGCGTACCGATCCCAATAATAAAGAACAGGCTGCACCAGATGATTAACGAGGTACGCAGGGGAGGCGCAATGGTGTCGAGTCCCAGCAGATGATGGCGATGCTGCTGGCGCAGGAACTCAAAAATTAAGTAAGCAAAAGGCGCTAACAGTACGCCGCCGGTAAAGGACGCCAGTCCTGCCAGCAGGACAGGGCTTTGCAAAAAAGGCGCGAGCAGCAGGGTGTGCAGCAGGGCCGTAGCGGTGACCGCGGTTAATAAGAGCGACAATCGCTGCCAGTACAACGGAAAGCGATGCCAGTAATGCTGGGCGATGAGCGCCGGGACCAGGCTGATAACGGGCGCTGCCAGTATGATGTCGCTAGTGACCAACTGCTCGCGGTGCAGCCAGACGATCAGCGCCAGTTGCGGGAGCACCAGCGCTGGCCAGAATCGGCGGGAGAGCAGGATCAACAACGCCAGATAGACGCCATGCGGCAGGAAAAGCACCGCCTGTTGGCCGTTGTGGGTCAGGTAGAAGCTGAGCGTCCAGAGCATCAGCCAGCCCGTTCCCCAGGCCAGCGTGATAAACAGCGATATCAGCCCGTGACGCAGCGTTCGCGTCATCAGTGACTGACCAGCAGATTATGGTTCAGGGCGAAATGTACCAGCTCGATGGTGGTCGCACAGTCCAGTTTGCCAAGCACATTGGCGCGATGAACATGGACGGTTTTATGGCTGAGTTCGAGTTTAAACGCGATCTCTTTCACGCTGTCGCCCTTGACCAGCAAATCAAAGATCTCACGTTCACGCGGCGTAAGCGTGGCGAGGACTTTGACCGGCTGAACGTCGCCACGCAGGGCTTTGAGTGCATCGGCACAAAGATAGTGACCGCCAAGTCCCACCGAGCGTACCGCGCGCACCAACTCCTCCGGGCCACAGCGTTTCGTCAGGTAGCCGCTGGCTCCGGCATCCAGCGCGCTTTGTACAAACGCCGGGGTGTCGTAGATGCTAAGAATAATGGCGCGAAATGCCGGACGCTGCTGGCGCAGGCGTTTAAGCAGACTCAGTCCGTTTTCATCCGGCATTGCGATATCCAGTACCGCGACATCGACATCCTGCTTCAGTAGCGCGGGCCAGGCTTCTGCGGCGGTACTGTATTGCCCGCTAACGCAGAGGTCGTCTTCAAGTCCCAGCAGTTGAGCAAAACCGGAACGCACCACCACATGATCATCCACCAGAACCACACGAACCATAACGCACTCTCTCGGGTGAAAAGTTTAATCATGCCGTCTGGTTTGGCGCTGGCAATGGTCATGCTGGCGATATGTAACCGATGTAACAAAATTGCAATAATATTGCATCTGAACTATTAACTACGGCAGCCGTCAGGCTGCCGTATTATTCAGATGAACAGCAATATAGCGTTCGTAGCGATTCGCCTTCAGGCGGGTTAAATCAACCAGCACCAGGCCATCGACGCAGTTATTGAAGTCCGGATCGCAACCAAAATCGATAAACTGCACGCCGCCGGATTCACACAGCTCAGAATATTGCTTGTACAGAGGTGGGATTGCGCAGCCCAGGTTACCCAGCATGGATTTCAGGCGCGTCAAATCTTCGCTGTAATCCTCACCCGTAAATTGTGCCAGCACGTCCGGCAGCGTGGCAGGCCACGGGCGTCGGGATTCTGCCAGCGGCCAGCTTGCCGGGAACCACAGGCGATAAAAGGCAACCAGTAAATCCCGTGCTGCCGGAGGCATTCCGCCGGAAATCGACACCGGACCAAACAGATAGCGATATTGCGGATAACGGGCCAGGTAAGCACCAATGCCTGACCACAGATAGTCGAGGCCGCGACGTCCCCAGTAACGGGGTTGAATAAAGCTGCGCCCCAGCTCAATTCCCTGCTCCAGTACGTCATCCATGCGCTGGTCATAGTGGAAAAGGCTATAGCTGTACAACCCCTCCGGACCCTTTTTTTCAACCTGAAGGGCGGTGGGCATAAAGCGATATGCGCCGACGATTTCCAGATCCATTTCATCCCAGAGGATCAGATGCAGGTAATCGTCATCGTACCTGTCGGTATCACGACGCTTTCCACTGCCTTCACCTACCGCGCGAAAAGCCACTTCACGCAGGCGACCCAGTTCACGCAGTAAAGGCGCATCTTCCTGGCCCTGACGCTGCCAGAGGTAAATCATCTTGCCATCTGCGGTGCGCCCAAGACACTCTGCCTTGTTAAGCTCGCGGCGTAAGGTTGCCCTGTCTTCCGGGCGGGCTATAGCACACTCTGTTTTAAAGATACCGGGAGCCTTTTTGCCCAGCCGCCGCACATGTTTACGGCATTTATCGGCGACATCGCGGGCAGAAAGAGAGGGCGATTGCCAGCTGTCCCAGGGAATTCGCTGGCCGATGGTGATGGGCAGTTGCGTTCCACGACGGCGAAACATTTGCTGCATCAGGAGCAACATGGGAAGCGTATCGGAAAGTAAAGCGCTGCCATAGAACAGCGGGCTGTTGCGGGCATTGATCCACATCGGCAGCAGCGGGGTGCGGAATTTTTTCGCCAGCTTCACAAAACCAGGGTGCCATTTACCGTCGCGAATGCCTTTGCGGGTCAGGCGTGAAACCTCGCCCGCGGGGAAGAAGATCAACACGCCGCCGTTTTGCAGCTGGTTTTCCATGTGCTGAAGCGAGGATTTACGCGTGCGACCGCCCATATTATCCACGGGAATAAACAGTGAACTCAGTGGCTCCAGGTGACTGAGCATTCTGTTGGTCACCACTTTCACATCGCGACGCACGCGGGAGACGGCATACAACAACGCCAGACCGTCCAGCGTCCCTGTCGGGTGGTTGGAGACAATCACCAGTGGGCCTTGCTCGGGGATTTGTTCAATATCGTATGCGGGGATGGTACAGCGGATCTGCAGATGTTCCAGCACCTGTTCAACCATATCCAGACCTTTAAGGTGTGGGTGGCTGGCGGCAAACTGCTGAAACTCTTTTTCGTATAACAGACGTCTGAGCAGATTTTTTTGCCAGGGTGCGGGATTGGCCTGCGGCCAAAGATCATCAAGAACACTTTCGAGGCTAAACATGGTCACTCCTCCTGCCGTCTTGCGATGACAGTAGAAGTTGCTCATGACAGTTACATTTCACCTTTGTGAATAAATGATAATGCCCGACGGTGAAAGGTGCAGGCCCGGCAAGCCTTACCGGGCACGGGAGTTTACAAAATCTTACGTTCGGCGAGGTCGAGAGCGAAGTAGCTAAAGATTAAATCGGCACCGGCACGTTTGATGGCGCCGAGGCTTTCCAGAACCACTTTATCTTCATCAATTGCCCCAGCCTGAGCGGCAAATTTGATCATCGCGTACTCGCCGCTCACCTGATAAGCGCCGAGCGGTAAGGTGGTGCGCTCGCGGATATCACGCAGAATATCGAGATAGGCACCTGCGGGTTTCACCATCAGGCAATCGGCCCCTTCGGCTTCATCAATCAGCGACTCACGAATCGCTTCGCGGCGATTCATTGGGCTCATCTGATAGGTTTTACGATCGCCTTTCAGCGCCGTACCGGCGGCTTCACGGAACGGACCATAGAAGGAGGAGGCAAATTTGGTGGAGTAGGACATGATGGCGGTGTCAGTAAACCCGGCGGCATCCAGCGCCTGACGAATCGCCTGTACCTGGCCGTCCATTGCTGCCGAAGGTGCGATAAAATTGGCACCCGCTGCGGCGGCAACCACTGCTTGCTTACCGAGGTTGATCAGTGTGGCATCGTTGTCGACGCCGTGGTCGCAGAGTACGCCACAATGGCCGTGAGAGGTATATTCACAAAAACAGGTATCGGACATCACGACCATCTCCGGGACCGCATCTTTGGCAATTCGCGACATACGCGCAACCAGTCCGTTTTCCTGCCATGCATCGCTACCGGTCGCGTCGGTATGGTGAGAGATACCGAAGGTCATGACTGAACGGATACCTGCGTTGGCAATACGTTCGATCTCGCGGGCGAGATACTTTTCCGGGATACGCATCACACCCGGCATCGCAGCGATCGCTTTGTAGTCGTCAATTTCTTCTTCAACAAAGATGGGCAACACCAGGTCGTTCAGGCTGAGTGTTGTCTCTTCAAACATGGCGCGCAGCGAGGCGGATTTGCGCAGGCGGCGCGGGCGGGTGATTAAGTCGGTCATGGTTTGCCTGAAGTCTAAGGAAAAGTAGCGCTAGTGTATCTGAAAAGAGGCTCTGGTGTTTTACCAAAATCGCCTTTAAATGCGAGAAGGCTCGAGATATGAAGGCCTGGTTCATAAGAGAAAAGAGCAATGAATGTTAATCATTGATAGTTTTTATTTTTAATGAGGTTTTTATTTCCAGGTTAAATAAATCCCTTTGGGGAATGTATTAGGGGTTGTTTATTTATATTTTGAATTTATTACGCGTTAATAACTTGAGTTGAGCCTGCTTTTGTTTTTCTTCTCTGTTGATTTGTCTGGTTTTTTTATATTTCTCATGTGTTTTTTATTTTTTGTTTATTCTTGTCCGAATTCGGACTTTACGTGAACTTTAATTGAACCATTTGGTTTTTGTACGGCATACTTTTCTTCGCAGTTAATATTAATTGCATTTGATGTATTAATAAATGATGGATCAACAAAAAATATCCCTGAGGAGGGATGACAAATGCACTCCTTGAAAAAGAAACTTGTAGTATCTCAACTGGCATTAGCCTGTACTTTGGCAATCGCTTCTCAGGCAAATGCGGAAGATATTTCTGGCACGACTTATAACACGTTCAACCACTATAACGATGCAACACATGTTGATGATGTTTATTATAGTGGCTATGTTGGCTGGGGCAATTACGTAACAGGTAGCGAGTACAATGGCGATATCTACCCTGTTATTAATAATTCAACCGTCAATGGCGTGATCTCAACGTATTATCTTGATGACGGTCTCACTACTAAGGAAGGTGCGATTTAATCGGTGGGGTTCAGTGGAGTCCTTATCTGTATTAGCCTTACCTTAGCTGAGCTGTA
>NZ_CBFFRJ010000115.1:0-16422 GCF_965644225.1 Phytobacter sp. V91
AGTGCGGGCATCGTGAAAAATCTATGGCAAAGAAAGCCTTATGTTCTCATAACTGACGATTAAATCGCACCTTCCTTTACGCAGCTCAGGGTAACCGTGGGCAGGTAACATTTCGCCGTGAGTATAGACGTTGACGCCAGTGCCTTCGGTTTGTTGCAGCAGATTGTGCAGATCTTTCAGATCATGACCGGAGATCAGAATGCATTTACCGGCTACGGCCTTAACGTTGACCTGAGTGGGTGTGGGGTGACCGTAAGCGCTGGTTTCACCGGCGTCCAGAATGCTCATCACTTTAAAGTTCATCTGACCGATTTCCATCGAACAGGCGAGCAGGGCATTCATATCGGCAGGCCAGGTGCCCAGCCACGCCATGATCCGATGATACTGCGCGTAGATATCATTATCGTACTGGCCCAGCACATGGGCGTGTTCCATATATGCCGCAGCGCCTTTCAGGCCGTACAGGCACAACAGACGCAGGCCAAGGATATTTTCCCCGATTACCGCTTTATCAATGTTTGGGGCAAATGCGGCGGCCTGGCGCTGGAGGTCGCCCAGGTCATCGCTCAACAGCTGTAAATCGGCCATTGGATTATCAACGGCGGCGTTAGCATCCAGGCTCAGACATTGCGCTTTTAGCGCGTCACGCAACGCAATGGCTTGCCGGGCGTAGCCGACGATTCGCGCCGAATCGAAGTTCACGTTGGTGAGCGTGGAGAAGAACGCGCGCGGGGCGAAGCTATCAATGTCATGCTCGATAATGGCGTATTCACGTGCTTTGATAGCCCAGGCAGAAAACCCCTGGAGGGTGGCGATCAGCAGGTCTTGCAGGTCTGATGTTTCGGCCGTTTTGCCGCACATACCCTGCGCCCACGCGCAGCCATCGCCTGCCGGGGTACGAATGGTTTGTTCACATTGCACACAAAACATAATGACACCTTATAAGCTTAAAATTGTATTTGAAATGCATGTTTAAGATTGGGCGGGTGTGTCGTCGCTTAAAAGCGTTTTTTTGGCGAATGAAGGAGATCTTGATTTAGCGCAATTTTAGTCGCTTAAAACTACGACGAAAGGGTTATGTACAGCCAGGGGGTATCACAAATAATAACAGGAATAATACCTGAAACTTTTTCGGATATTATGTGCCGGGTTAAATTGCCATTTAACCCGGCAACGATTGAATCAAAAAGGATTAATCGTTCTTTTCCAGTAAGGTACGATACAGAATACCGCCTAAAATACCGCCGGCAATCGGAGCAAGCCAGAATAACCATAATTGTTGCAGCGCCCAGCCACCCTGGAAAATAGCCACGGCGGTACTGCGCGCCGGGTTAACAGAAGTGTTGGTGACGGGAATACTGATTAAATGGATCAGCGTCAACGCCAGGCCAATGGCAACAGGCGCAAAACCGGCTGGCGCGGCTTTGTCTGTTGCCCCATGAATAATAAGTAAAAATCCGCAGGTCAGTACCACTTCAATAACGACGGCTGATAGCAGAGAGTAATTACCCGGCGAATGTTCACCGTAGCCGTTGGAGGCAAAACCGCTTGCTGCGGCGTCAAAACCGGCTTTGCCGCTGGCAATAAGATACAACACCGCGGCGGCGAGAATACCGCCAATGACCTGGGCGATGATATAACCCACAATGTCTTTTGCCGGAATACGTCCACCGGCCCACAGTCCGAGAGTGACTGCCGGATTGAAATGACCACCGGAAATATGACCCACGGCATAAGCCATCGTCAAAACAGTCAGGCCAAATGCCAGCGCAACGCCTACAAAACCAATTCCGAGCTCAGGAAATGCTGCTGCCAGAACGGCACTCCCGCAGCCACCAAATACCAGCCAGAATGTCCCGAAACATTCGGCCACTAATTTTCTAAACATAATTTCCTCGCTAAAAAATATCATCAGATACCAGTCAGCAATAATAAGGCTGGCTGAAGTGTTGCTATTTTAGAAACATGCGCAGGGTGCAAACCAGTTAAAAAAATGGCCTGAGTTTGATTTAGGGCAAGGTGATGCAATTATAGTTGGCTCAGATGAAAATGCGAAAAATTAAATACTTTCGTATGAAGATGTTTTTCTGAATATATCTTTCACGCTGCGTGGAGGGAACCTCAGGTATTTTCTTGTTCATTTTTTTGCTCGTATTGCGCCGTGTATCTCCCGCGCCATCCCGCTATACTCAAGGTAACTTAATGGAAAAAAAGCATATTTGCCGGAGGGACTATGATTCTGGAGCGGGTGGATATAGTAGGTTTTCGCGGTATCAATCGCTTGTCGCTGATGCTGGAGCAGAACAACGTACTGATCGGTGAGAATGCCTGGGGCAAATCAAGTCTGCTGGATGCTTTAACCCTGTTACTCTCTCCACAAGAGACGCTCTATCATTTTGTGCGTGAGGATTTCTGGTTTCCGCCGGGCGATGTTCGGGGACGTGAACACCATTTGCACATTATTCTGACGTTTCGCGAATCAGAGCCCGGCCGTCACCGCGTAAGACGTTATCGTCCTCTGGGAGCGTGTTGGGTTGCCGGTCAGGATGACCACCACCGCCTGTTTTATCGCCTGGAAGGTGAACTGGCAGAAGATGGCAGCGTCATGACGTTACGCTCCTTTCTCGACGCCCAGGGCTTACCGTTAGTGCTGGAGAATATCGACAGCTTCGCGCACCATCTTATCCGGCTCATGCCTGTCCTGCGTCTGCGCGATGCGCGTTTTATGCGGCGCATGCATGGCGGTCGTCCACCATTGATGCCGGAAATCGAAGCCACCGCGCAACAGCTGGATTTCCTTTCCCACGAGTTAATTTCGCATCCGCAGAAGCTGTCAGATGCACAAATCCGTCATGGTCTGTCGGCGATGGTGCAGTTGCTTGAACACTATTTTGCCGAGCAGGGCAGTGGCCCGTCCCATCAGCGGCTGATGCGTCGGCATTCCCATGATGAGCAACGCAGCTGGCGGTATCTGGATATTATCAACCGGGCGATTGATAAACCCGGTGGGCGCATGTATCGCGTCATTTTGTTGAGTTTCTTTGCCACCCTTTTGCAGGCCCGGGGCAATGTTCAGCTGGACAGAGACGCGCGTCCTCTGCTGCTGGTGGAGGATCCGGAAACGCGACTGCATCCAATAATGCTCTCCGTCGCCTGGCATCTGTTCAACCTGCTGCCGTTACAGCAGGTGACCACCACCAATTCCGGTGAGCTGCTCTCGCTAACGCCGGTGGAGCATGTTTGTCGGCTGGTCAGGGAATCCTCACGTGTCGCAGCCTGGCGATTAGGGCCGGAGGGCATGAATGCTGACGAGGGGCGACGTATTGCGTTTCATATCCGCTTCAATCGTGCTTCGTCTTTGTTTGCCCGCTGCTGGCTGCTGGTGGAAGGGGAGACGGAAACCTGGATCATTAATGAATTCGCCCGCCAGTGTGGACATCACTTCGACGCCGAAGGGGTGAAAGTGATTGAGTTTGCCCAGTCGGGCTTAAAGCCATTGATCAAGTTTGCCCGCCGGATGGGCATTGAGTGGCATGTGCTGGTTGATGGTGATGAGGCCGGTAAGAAATATGCAGCAACCGTGCGCGCTCTGCTGAATGGCGATGGCGACCACTTACGCGATCATCTGACGGCGCTGCCAGGGCTGGATATGGAGCACTTTATGTACCGTGAAGGCTTTGCTGATGTCTATCATCGGGTCGCCCAGTTACCGGACAAAGTACCGATGAATATGCGGCGGATAATCACCAAAGCCATCCACCGCTCGTCAAAGCCTGACCTGGCGATTGAGGTGGCGATGGAGGCAGGACGTCGCGGCACCGACGCCGTGCCGCATCTGTTACGTAAAATGTTCTCACGGGTGCTTTGGCTGGCGCGTGGGCGGGCGGATTAAGCCTGTAGCGCCAGCCTGATTTGTGTCTGTAAATCGTCAAGCAGTTGATAGCGCCGACGATATTCCGCGCGCTTTTTGCTGGCGATGTCATCCATCGGTTTACGGGAAAGGGTTAAAGGGAGATGAAACAGGCCATCGCGATCCTGCTCGCCGCTCATTGAGTGCCAGAAACTGTCGTAATCCGCGAATAGCTTGCCCTGTTTTTTCTGCCGATAACGCCAACTGCGATAGATATGCGTGCTGTTGCCTACCGCAAGGAGACTTTCCAGTTGCCAAAGGCTGGCCAGTTCAGTACAGGCTTCCAGCAGCAAACGCTTTGGAAACAGGCCGTGGCAGGCCTTAGTGGCAAGCTGGATGACGTCATGGGTCACATTGTTTTTTGCTCCCTGAAGGCCGCCGATAAACAGCGTACGTTTACCTGCGTATTCACAAAGCGCGAAGGTCATTTTCGCCAGCGGGATCTGGTTTTCGTCGCTGAAAACCAGCGTTGCTTCGCCTTCTTTGTCCATATTGGCCTCGGCAAGCAACTGAATGCTGTAATACTCGCCGTTTTTCCCCGCGAGCTTTGCCAGCATAACGCCCTGCGGCGTGTAGTAATTTTGCCGAACGGCGGCGGGTAAACTCGCCGTGAAGGTTTGGTAGTGAAAGGCCAGCGCCGCCAGTGTTTGTTGCCTGCTCATCACCAGCGAAAGCCATGGACGATGCAATCTGCAGGGTAAGCCCGGTTGGGCATAAAGCATAGACAGAAGATCCGGATGGCTGGCCAACTCTTTCAGCAGCGCGGCGGTACTGAGCGGCGTCCAGAGCGAGCGCAGTAAAAATTTGCGCCGCCAGGCTGGATTTTGCCAGGCGAGTCCGGGTTTAAGTGTGCCGCGAGCGAGAGCGCAAAAAAGCTGCCAGCCAGTGTGGGTCATGGCCGGGTTTTGTGAAGTGATATCAGTAAGAACAGACATGAAATATCCGATCTAAAGAGAGGTAATGCGCGTATTGAATCAGATGCTGCGTCAACGCCAGGTAAATAAACATGCGGGAAAAACAAAACAGTAGGTTTCGTTAAGGTCGGGTTTGGTTATTATTGGCACCCGTTGCTTGAGTCAGGAAATCAGGAATTTTTATGAATTTGAAGGGAAAACGCAAAAAGCTGGGGCTGGCGGCGATCGTGATAATCGCACTGGCCGCTTTCTGGCTATGGCGTCAATTGAATGCGCCCGTTCCGCAATACCAGACGTTGATTGTGCGCCCAGGTGAGCTGTCGCAAAGTGTGCTTGCAACGGGCAAGCTGGATGCGGTGCGTAAAGTCGATGTCGGGGCGCAGGTGAGTGGACAGTTAAAAACGCTGTCGGTCAGCATTGGCGATAAGGTGAAAAAGGATCAACTGCTGGGGGTTATTGATCCCGAGCAGGCGCAAAACCAGATCAAAGAGGTCAATGCCACGCTTATGGAGCTGCGCGCGCAACGGCTTCAGGCCCAGGCTGAGCGCAAACTGGCCAGCGTCACCCTGGAGCGCCAGCAGCAACTGGCGAAAAATCATCTGGTATCACGTCAGGATCTGGACAGCGCCGCAACGGATCTGGCGGTGAAAGAGGCGAAAATCGGCACCATTGATGCACAGATCCAGCGTAATCAGGCGACCCTCGATACGGCTAAAGCCAATCTTGACTACACCCGCATTGTGGCGCCGATGGCCGGAGAGGTGACGGAAATCACCACGCTGCAAGGGCAGACGGTGATTGCCGCTCAGCAGGCGCCCAACATTCTTACTCTGGCCGATATGAGCACGATGCTGGTGAAAGCGCAGGTTTCTGAGGCGGATATTATCCACCTTAAACCCGGTCAAAAAGCCTGGTTTACCGTTTTAGGCGACCCGGAAACCCGCTATGAAGGCAAGTTAAAAGACATCCTGCCGACGCCCACCAAAGTGAACGACGCGATTTTTTATCATGCGCGTTTTGAAGTACCGAATCCGCAGGGGGTGCTGCGCCTGGAGATGACCGCACAGGTGCATATTCAACTGAACGGGGTGAAGAACGTCCTGACGGTTCCTCTGGCCGCACTGGGCGATCCGGTGGGTGACAACCGTTATAAGGTGAAACTCCTGCGTAATGGCGATGTGCGGGAGCGCGAAATCACCCTCGGTATGCGTAACGATACGGATGCGGAAGTGACCAAAGGTCTTGAGGCGGGTGATGAAGTGATTATTACCTCCACCCTGCCAGGTAGCGTGCAATGACGGCACTTCTCGACCTCAGCAATATTCGCCGTAGTTACCCATCGGGCGACGGACCGGTGGAGGTGCTAAAAGGCATTTCCTTGCAGATCCATGCCGGTGAAATGGTGGCGATTGTCGGTGCCTCGGGTTCGGGGAAATCGACGCTGATGAATATTCTCGGCTGCCTGGATAAGCCAACCAGCGGCACTTATCGCGTGGCGGGCACGGATGTGTCAACGCTGGGCAGTGACGCGCTTGCTCGCCTGCGCCGCGAGCACTTTGGTTTTATATTCCAGCGTTACCATCTGTTGTCACATTTAACCGCCGCGCAAAATGTTGAAGTCCCGGCGGTCTATGCCGGCGTTGAACGCAAAGCCCGGCTGGAACGTGCCCGGCAGTTGCTGGCCAGGCTTGGTCTGAGCGAGCGGAAAGAGTATTCGCCGTCACAACTCTCCGGTGGGCAGCAGCAGCGTGTCAGTATTGCGCGGGCATTAATGAACGGTGGTCAGGTGATCCTTGCCGATGAACCCACCGGCGCGCTGGACAGCCGTTCTGGCGAAGAGGTGATGGCGATCCTTCATCAACTCCGGGAACGCGGGCATACGGTCATTATCGTCACCCACGACCCGGAAGTGGCGGCGCAAGCCCAGCGGGTGATTGAAATTCGCGATGGCGAGATCCTCAGTAATCCCCCCGCTCAGGTCTCTGTTGCACCCGGCTCTCGCAATACTGCCCCCGTCAATGCCAGCGGCTGGGGACAAATTATGGGGCGTTTTCGCGAAGCATTAATGATGGCGTGGCGGGCGATGGCCGCCAATAAGATGCGCACCCTGTTGACGATGCTTGGGATCATTATCGGTATTGCCTCGGTGGTGTCTATTGTGGTGGTCGGGGATGCCGCGAAACAGCTGGTACTGGCGGATATTCGGGCGATCGGCACTAACACTATCGATATCTATCCCGGTAAAGATTTTGGCGATGATGACCCGCAATTCCAGCAGGCGCTGAAATATGATGACCTGGTGGCTATTCAGAAGCAGCCATGGGTACGTTCGGCAACCCCTTCCATTTCGCAAAACCTGCGCCTGCGCAGAGGCAATATTGACGTGGCGGCAAGCGCCAACGGAGTCAGTAGCCAGTACTTTAACGTTTATGGCATGACCTTTAGCGAAGGCAACACGTTTAACGAGGAGCAACAAAACGGGCGGGCGCAGGTGGTGGTTCTCGACAATAATACGCGCCGTCAGTTGTTCCCGGATAAAGCGAAAGTGGTGGGTGAAACGGTGCTGGTCGGCAATATGCCCGCGACGGTGATTGGCGTGGCGCAGGAGAAGCAGTCAATGTTTGGCAGCAGCAAGATCCTGCGCGTCTGGTTGCCTTATTCAACCCTTTCGGCGAGGGTGCTGGGGCAGTCCTGGCTAAACTCCATCACCGTGCGTGTCAATGACGGTTACGGTAGTACTCAGGCTGAGCAGCAGCTTGAACGTCTGCTCACGCTCCGTCATGGTAAGAAAGATTTCTTCACCTGGAATATGGACGGTCTCTTGAAAACGGCAGAAAAGACCACACGTACTCTTCAGCTGTTTTTAACCCTGGTGGCGGTGATTTCGCTGCTGGTCGGGGGGATTGGGGTGATGAACATCATGCTGGTGTCGGTTACCGAGCGTACCCGGGAGATTGGTATCAGGATGGCGGTTGGCGCGCGGGCAAGCGATGTGCTGGCGCAGTTTCTGATTGAAGCCGTGCTGGTCTGTCTGGTTGGTGGAGCGCTGGGTGTGGCGTTATCAATGGCTATTGCCTTTACGCTGCAGCTCTTTTTGCCCGGCTGGGAAATTGGTTTTTCTCCGGTTGCGCTGATTACGGCGTTTATCTGCTCAACCTTTACCGGCGTGCTTTTCGGCTGGTTACCCGCCCGTAATGCTGCACGGCTCGATCCGGTGGATGCCCTGGCCCGCGAGTAAATAAAAAATGCCAGTCGACTGGACTGGCATTTTGACGGCGGGATGTACACAATGAAAGCAGTGACGTCAGGCGACGGCTTCCATTTCAAGAGGCACGATAAGGCTGGCGTGATTGCCTTTAGGGCCTTGATGTACATCAAACCGGACAGTTTGCCCGGCCTTTAACGTTCTGTAACCATCCATCTGAATGGTGGAATAATGTGCGAAGATATCTTCGCCGCCGCCTTCAGGGCAAATAAAACCGAACCCTTTGGCATTATTGAACCACTTAACAGTACCCGTTTCCATGCTTCGACATCCTTCGTAAATCTTATATAAGTAAGATGGAATGAACCGGTGGCAGAGTTTGGGGGTTGTTCAAAACCTCGCCAACTCTCGACTGTACAATTTAGAGAAATCGGGCAACGC
Source organism: Phytobacter sp. V91 (assembly GCF_965644225.1). NCBI lineage: Bacteria > Pseudomonadati > Pseudomonadota > Gammaproteobacteria > Enterobacterales > Enterobacteriaceae > Phytobacter > Phytobacter sp. V91. The sequence goes on from NZ_CBFFRJ010000115.1 coordinate 8,471, forward strand.
GTCAAGCGTTTGCCGGAGGTTCTGAGGGGTGTATCAATCAAAAATTTGAAGCAGTTAACGCTATTGAAGGGGTTTGTGACAGCCGTCGCGAATGGCAACGATAGATGATAGTTATCTGACACCTGATGTAGATTTAAAATACATCTTGAATCATGTAATCGGTCGATTGAACATCGCCGGAACCTGTAACCTAAGATGAAAACTGACGATGGGCAAAAGCAATAGTTGGCTGGATTTTGACCACCTGGCGGAAGAAAAACTGCGTGACGCGCTAAAACCGCCATCCATGTATAAAGTTATGTTAATGAACGATGATTACACGCCGATGGAATTTGTTATTGACGTGCTACAAAAGTTCTTTTCTTATGATGTAGAACGAGCAACGCAACTGATGCTCACTGTGCACTATCGTGGAAAGGCCATTTGTGGAATTTTCACCGCCGAAGTCGCAGAAACGAAAGTGTCTATGGTGAACGATTACGCCCGGGAGAACGAGCATCCGTTGTTGTGTACGCTGGAAAAGGCCTGATTTTCAGGCATGACATTTGGGGGAGGTGCCAATGCTCAATCAAGAACTGGAACTCAGTTTAAACATGGCTTTCGCCAGAGCGCGTGAGCACCGACATGAGTTTATGACCGTCGAACACTTGTTACTGGCGCTGCTCAGTAACCCCTCGGCTCGCGAAGCGCTGGAAGCGTGTTCTGTGGACCTGGTGGCGTTGCGACAAGAACTCGAAGCCTTCATCGAACAAACCACACCCGTCCTGCCGATGAGTGAAGAGGAGCGTGACACTCAGCCGACGCTCAGCTTCCAGCGTGTCCTTCAGCGCGCGGTGTTTCACGTTCAGTCCTCCGGTCGTAGCGAAGTGTCCGGGGCGAATGTGCTGGTGGCAATTTTCAGCGAGCAGGAGTCCCAGGCGGCATATCTGCTACGCAAACATGAAGTGAGCCGCCTTGATGTGGTGAACTTTATTTCCCATGGCACTCGTAAAGACGAGCCGGGGCAATCTTCTGCTGATTCCGGCAATCAGGCCAATAATAACGAAGAGCAAGCAGGCGGGGAGGAACGTATGGAGAACTTCACCACCAACCTTAATCAGCTTGCTCGCGTTGGCGGAATTGACCCGCTGATCGGTCGTGACAAAGAGCTTGAACGCGCGATCCAGGTCCTTTGCCGTCGGCGTAAAAATAACCCGCTGCTGGTGGGTGAATCCGGGGTAGGTAAAACTGCCATTGCCGAAGGGCTCGCCTGGCGTATTGTGCAGGGCGATGTGCCGGAAGTTATGGCCGATTGCACCATTTACTCGCTGGATATTGGTTCTCTGCTGGCCGGGACGAAATACCGTGGTGATTTTGAGAAACGCTTCAAAGCGCTACTGAAACAGCTTGAGCAGGACACCAGCAGTATCCTGTTTATCGACGAGATCCATACCATTATTGGCGCCGGTGCGGCATCGGGCGGTCAGGTTGATGCGGCTAACCTCATCAAACCATTACTGTCCAGCGGTAAAATTCGCGTGATGGGTTCGACGACTTATCAGGAATTCAGCAATATTTTTGAGAAAGACCGCGCGCTGGCGCGTCGCTTCCAGAAAATTGACATTACTGAGCCCTCTGTTGAAGAGACGGTACAGATTATCAATGGTCTGAAACCGAAATACGAAGCGCACCACGATGTGCGTTATACCGCGAAAGCGGTGCGTGCTGCGGTTGAACTGGCGGTGAAATACATTAACGATCGTCATTTGCCGGACAAAGCCATTGACGTGATCGATGAGGCCGGTGCGCGTGCGCGTCTGATGCCAGTGAGCAAACGTAAGAAAACGATTAATGTCGCGGATATTGAATCGGTGGTGGCGCGCATTGCCCGTATTCCTGAGAAGAGCGTGTCGCAAAGCGATCGTGATACGCTGAAAAATCTCGGCGATCGCCTGAAAATGCTGGTCTTTGGTCAGGATAAAGCCATTGAGGCCTTAACCGAAGCCATCAAGATGAGCCGTGCGGGTCTGGGTCAGGATCATAAGCCGGTAGGGTCGTTCCTGTTTGCCGGGCCAACCGGCGTCGGCAAAACCGAGGTGACGGTACAGCTTTCCAAAGCGCTGGGCATCGAGCTGCTGCGTTTCGATATGTCTGAGTATATGGAACGTCATACGGTCAGCCGCTTAATCGGCGCGCCTCCGGGTTATGTCGGTTTTGATCAGGGCGGTTTGTTGACCGATGCGGTCATTAAACATCCTCATGCGGTACTGCTGCTTGATGAAATTGAAAAAGCGCATCCGGATGTCTTTAACCTGCTGTTGCAGGTGATGGACAACGGTACGCTGACCGATAACAACGGGCGTAAAGCTGACTTCCGCAATGTGGTGCTGGTGATGACCACCAACGCCGGGGTGCGTGAAACTGAGCGTAAATCCATTGGTCTTATCCACCAGGATAACAGCACCGATGCGATGGAGGAGATCAAGAAGATCTTTACGCCGGAGTTCCGTAACCGTCTGGACAACATTATCTGGTTTGATCACCTCTCAACCGAGGTTATCCACCAAGTGGTCGATAAGTTTATTGTCGAACTCCAGGTGCAGCTGGATCAAAAAGGCGTGTCGCTGGAAGTGAGTCAGGAAGCTCGCGACTGGCTGGCAGAAAAAGGCTATGACCGTGCGATGGGCGCGCGTCCGATGACGCGTGTTATCCAGGACAACCTGAAGAAACCGCTGGCTAACGAACTGCTGTTTGGCACGCTGGTTGATGGCGGGCAGGTGACGGTGACGCTGGAGAAAGATGAACTGAAATATGGTTTCCAGAGTGCGCAAAAGCACAAACCAGAAGCAGCGCATTAAGTAAGCCGCGAACCGCGTAAATAAAAAACCGGGCTTGTTAAGTCCGGTTTTTTTACACCTGAATGTTATGTTCGTTTTACAGAATAAAACGACAAAAGCCGGACAGATGTCCGGCTTTTTAGAATTTCGCACGTGGTGTCGTGACTATCGGCTATTAACGACTACGGAAGACAATGCGGCCTTTGCTCAGGTCGTACGGGGTCAACTCTACAGTCACTTTATCGCCCGTTAAAATGCGGATGTAGTTTTTACGCATTTTACCGGAGATATGCGCAGTGACCACATGACCGTTTTCAAGTTCTACGCGGAACATAGTATTAGGCAACGTATCCAGAACGGTGCCCTGCATTTCGATATTGTCTTCTTTGGCCATCTAATCCTCGGGGGGTATCACTACCAATTTTTTTTGAACCGGCAAGATAATGCCCAAGTTCGTCTGTTAAGTAAAGATTTGTGCTGATAAAACGCAGTAAAACGGCTTTTGCGCATTACCCTCATGCCAAAATCAGGACGCGCATCACGCGCATCGTAAAGGGGAGCGATAAAGTAGATGAAGGACGTCCCTGATACGAGCTTCCCGAATAATGGCGGGTAACAGGCAGAAGCTGCTCTGAGCGACCATTATAACACCCTGATAAAAAATGTGCCGAAAACATTCATCAGCCAGGCAAAAACAGTTCCCGTGGTACCCAGAAATGAGAGGGGAGACGCTGCTGGCGGGCGATATCAAGCAGCTCAAGGTAATCGCGGCGAGGTATTTCCACCGCACCCAGCGATGCGGTGTGTGAGTTCAGCACCTGGCAATCAATCAGTTGGCCACCGGCGCGGCTGAAGGCATCACAAAACAGCATCAATGCGGTCTTGGAGGCGTTGATCCGGCGGCTGAACATTGATTCGCCACAAAAAAGCGTGCCCAGCGCCACGCCGTACATGCCGCCAATCAGTTCGTTTTCATACCATACTTCGATGGAGTGAGCATGGCCCAGCTCATGCAGACGATGATAGGCCAGAACCACATCCGGGGTTATCCAGGTGCCTTCATGACGGTCTTGCGCACAGCCATCAATCACCCGACCAAAGGCATGGTTGATGGTTACGCGGTAGGGCTGAGTCTTGTGAAAACGCTTCATGCTCCGGCTGACATGAAATTCCGCCGGCCACAGAACGGCGCGGGGATCGGGAGACCACCACAGGATCGGATCCCCGGGTGAAAACCAGGGGAAAATACCGCGTTGATAGGCCATCAATAACCGTGCAGGGCTGAGATCCCCACCGAGAGCCAGCAATCCGTTGGGTTCACGCAACGCCGCTTCCGGCGAAGGAAAAGCAATAGTGTGACGAGAAAGCTGAACCAGGCGCATGACTACAACGCTCCACAACGCGACAAGGAGTAATTCATAATGTATATCGTCATCTTCACTCTGCACTTTAGGGCCATCGGCGTGAGGAAAATGACGATATAGCTGATTACAGACGCTGCTTAAACTGGTAGTAACGCCCCTGTTTCGCCATTAACGCTGCGTGATTACCTTGCTCAATTATTTCCCCGTTGTCCATCACAATTATCTGATTAAAATGTGACAAACCACGCAGGCGATGGGTGACCATCAGCAGGGTTTTTTCTCTCATTACGTTATGCAGTAAATCAAGGATCTGGCTTTCGGTTTCGGCGTCCAGACCTTCAGTGGGTTCGTCCAGCAGGACCAGCGGCGCGTCATGCAATAAGGCGCGGGCAATCGCCAGACGACGCAGCTCGCCGCCGGACAACTGACGTCCACCTTCACCCAGCCAGGCATTCAGACCGTTATCCTCCAGCAACTTCTCAAGGCCGGTACGGGTCAGCATGGCGGTGAGTGTTTCATCGCTGGCTTGCGGTGCAGCTAACAGCAAATTATCACGCAGGGTGGCGCTGAACAGATGGACGCGCTGCGGAACCATGCTGATGCTGGCGCGTAAGGCCGGTTCGCTGAGTTGGGTCAGGGGGACATCGTTAAACAGGATACTGCCATGCTGTGGATCCCATGCGCGGGTCAGCAGTTGCAGAAGCGTTGATTTCCCGCACCCGGTACGCCCAAGAACGGCAATATGTTCCCCGGCTGAAAGCGATAAAGATAAGCTATTTAAGGCGTTCTGAGGCTGGCCAGGATAAGCGAATGATACCCTGTCGAGACGCAGATTGACCTGCGCAGGCGCGGCGTCAGAGGTATCGGGAAATGTTACCTCTGGCGGGCAATCGGTGATTTGCGTAATGCGCACCGCCGATGCGATGACCTGGCCAAGGTGCTGGAATGCCCCCGTCACGGGTGCCAGCGCTTCAAACGCGGCCAGTGCACAAAAGACAAAGAGAGCTATGAGTGCGCCTGGATGGTTATTTCCGCCGACGCCGCCGGCAGCCAGCCATAGCATGACGATCACCGCAGTGGCGCTGATAAGCAACATCACCGCCTGCGACGCCGCGGTCAGATCGGACTGACGACGCTGGGCGTCATGCCAGTTCAGTTCGGTGGTTTCCATCTGCTCGCGGTAACGCTGGCTGGCGCCGAAAATCGTCAGTTCCGCCTGGCCCTGTAACCAACTGGTCAACTGCTGGCGGTACTGACCGCGCAAATGGGTCAGATTTTCCCCGGCGGGCTTTCCGGCACGATAAAACAGCGGCGGCAGGATAATCAGCGTTGCCAGCATAATACCGCCCAGAGTTAATGCGAGGGCGACATCCAGAAAACTGAGCCCCAGCGTCACCACCAGAATGACCACCAACGCCCCTGTTAAGGGGGACAGAACGCGCAGGTAGAGGTGATCCAGGGTATCCACATCGGCAACAACACGATTGAGCAACTCGCCCTGGCGAAAACGAGCCAGGCCTGCTGGTGACAGCGGAAGCAGCTTACTAAAGGTGCTAACTCGCAGATGCTCAAGCACCCGGAAGGTCGCATCGTGACTGACCAGTCGTTCAAAGTAACGTCCTGCGGTGCGAATAATCGCCGCGCCACGCACGCCGGCTGCCGGGAGCATATAGTTGAAACTGTATATGCCGGCAACGCCGACGACCGCGGATGCCGACAGGAACCAGCCCGAAAGCGTGAGCAGGCCAATACTGGCAAGCAGGGTAATGATCGCCAGCACAACGCCGAGGCTCAGAAGCCAGATATGGCGTTTGTAGAGGGCGAGATAGGGGAGGAGTGCGCGCATTCAGAAAGCCTCCTGACGATGGGCGAGCAGGGCCGCGAATGCCCCTTCAGCCTGAGCCAGCTCGGCGAAAGTCCCTTGTTCGATGATCTGTCCATCCTTCATAACCCAGATATTGATCCAGTCGGTTAAGCCTTCGAGCTGATGTGTCACCATCAACGTTGTCTGCTGTAAAGAGGCGTCATTCAGTGCCTGCATGACCCGTTGCTCGCTATGACTGTCCAGGCTGGCGGCTGGCTCGTCAAGGAGTAGCAACTGGCACTCGTCCAGCAGCGCGCGTGCAACCGCCACCCGCTGTGCCTGACCGACGGAAAGACGAGCGCCCTGATCGCCAGTTGCCGTATCCAGACCCTGAGGTAAGAGAGGTAAAAATTCGCTCACCCAGGCTTTATCAAGCACCATTTGCAACTGGGCATCGCTGGCGTTGGGTCTGCCGAGCAGAACATTTTCCCGCAGCGTGGCCGCTGGCAGTTGCGGGTTCTGGCCTACCCAACTGATTAATTGACGCCAGGCATCCGGCTCAAGATCGGCGAGTTCCACGCCATTAATTCGTAATGAACCGTCATAAGGGATAAAACCGGAAAGCGCATTAATCAGCGAGCTTTTCCCGGAACCACTTTTCCCGACCAGTACCACCCGCTGCCCGGCTGACAACGTGAAGTTGAGCGGGCCGGCAAGCACTGATCCTTCGGGGGATTTGAGCATCAGATCCTCGGCGGTAATGCTGATGGCGTCACCGCTTTTCAGGGTTATGTCACCCCGTCTGGCATGAGCTAACGGGGCTTCCATAAAGGTTTTCAGGCTGTCGGCGGCGCCAATGGCCTGCGCTTTGGCGTGATAAAAGGTGCCCAAATCACGCAGCGGCTGGAAAAATTCCGGCGCCAGTATCAACGCCAGAAAACCGGCAAACAGCGTCACGCCAGCCCCGTAATGACCGAAGTTCAGTTCGCCAAGATAAGAAAAGCCGAAGTAGACCGCCACCAGGGCTATCGACAGCGAAGTGAAAAACTCAAGCACCCCTGACGAGAGAAAAGCCAGTTTCAGCACATCCATTGTACGGCTACGAAAATCCTGCGATGCCAGACGAATGCTTTCGGTTTCAGCGGCGCCGCGATTGAAGATGCGCAGGGTTTCCATGCCGCGTAAACGGTCAAGGAAATGGCCGCTCAGACGTGCCAGCGCTTTAAAATTGCGGCGATTGGCGTCAGCAGCGCCCATGCCTACCATTGCCATAAACAGCGGGATCAGCGGTGCTGTGCACAGCAGAATTAAAGCCGCCGCCCAGTTAATCGGGAATAATGTGGCCACAATCAGCAAAGGCACGCTTGCCGCCAGGGTCATCTGGGGCAGATAGCGGGCATAGAAATCATGCATATCGTCGATTTGTTCAAGGATGAGCGTGGCCCAGCTGCCGGCAGGTTTACCCTGGATCCAGGCCGGACCGGCTTGCTGGAGTCTGTCCAGTACCTGACGGCGGATCTCAAAACGGATATGTGCGCCGGCATGGAAACCCACCCGCTCACGAAGCCAGGTGACCCAACTGCGCAGGATAAACACCAGTACCAGCAAAGTGAAAGGAAGCAATAATGCCTCCCGAGGAATATTCTCCATAATCAAATGATTAAGGATTTTTGCCAGCATCCAGGCTTGTGCGACGATCAGAAGACCGCTCAACACGCCGAGCAGGCGGGACATCATCAGCCAGCGACGGGAGAGGACACTTTGCTGTTTTAACCAGCGAGTTAATTCTTGTTGACGTGTTTTATTCATTGCGCGCTTTGCAGGTGAAGTTATCAGAATTTTTTAGCTTCGCAATGTTACATCGGCGCAAAAATAAAGGCGACTTATAGTCGCCTCAGACTGCTGACAAAGTCCTGGCCGTGAGGCCGGGACTTTGATCTAATTAAGTCAGTGCAATTAACGGACTGA
>NZ_CBFFRJ010000116.1:0-16139 GCF_965644225.1 Phytobacter sp. V91
AATATCGCGATCGCGACCTGCGGTCGCTACAAAAACAAAACCCCACGAAAAACGTGGGGTTCGTCAGCAATCTGAAGGCACGTCAGGGCTGACGTGCCTTCTGGCTAGCCATCAGCGTTACTGTTCGCTTTCATCGGTATAACGTTTGGCTTTATAAGCCGGGTGCATCAGGTTCTGCGGCGAGAAGATGTCATCCAGCTCTGCTTCGGTCAGCAGGCCGCGCTCCAGTACCACTTCACGCACGCTTTTACCCGTTTCGGCGCAAATTTTGCCGACGATGTCGCCATTATGGTGACCAATAAAGGGGTTGAGGTAAGTGACTATGCCAATGGAGTTATAGACATAACCCTCACAGACGGATTTATTCGCCGTGATGCCGTTAACGCATTTTTCCAGCAGGTTGTAGCAGGCGTTAGTCAGAATATGGATGGATTCAAACATCGCCTGGCCAATCACCGGTTCCATCACGTTCAGCTGCAACTGACCGGCTTCGGACGCCATGGTGACCGTCGTGTCGTTACCGATCACTTTGAAGCAGACCTGGTTCACCACTTCCGGCACCACCGGGTTCACTTTGGCGGGCATAATGGAGGAGCCGGCCTGCAATTCCGGCAGGTTAATTTCGTTCAGTCCCGCACGCGGCCCTGAAGAGAGCAGGCGCAGGTCGTTACAGATTTTGGACATTTTCACCGCGAGGCGTTTCAGGGCGCAGTGCACCATGACATACGCGCCGCAGTCGGAGGTGGCCTCAATGAGATCTTCCGCAGGCACGACCGGCAGGTTGCTGACTTCCGCCAGTTTCTGTACCGCCAGTTGCTGGTAGCCATCCGGCGTATTCAGGCGCGTACCAATTGCCGTTGCGCCCAGGTTCACTTCCAGCAGCAGCTCCGAGGTGCGCAGCAGGTTTTTGGTCTCTTCTTTGAGCAGGACGTTAAAAGCGTGGAATTCCTGACCGAGGGTCATGGGCACGGCGTCCTGCAGCTGAGTGCGGCCCATTTTCAGTACATCGCGGAATTCATCCGCTTTGTGCTCAAAGCCATCGCCTAGCTGATTGATTGCATCCATCAGTTTCAGTACCGAGGTGTACACCGCAATACGGAAGCCGGTCGGGTAGGCGTCGTTAGTGGACTGGCATTTGTTCACATGATCATTTGGGTTGAGATACTGGTATTCACCTTTCTGGTGACCCATGAGCTCAAGACCAATGTTCGCCAGCACTTCGTTGGTGTTCATATTTACCGAGGTACCCGCGCCGCCCTGATAGACGTCGACCGGGAACTGGTCCATACATTTGCCGTTGTTAAGGACTTCATCACATGCTGCCACTATGGTATTCGCAATATTTTTCGGGATGGTTTGCAGCTCTTTGTTAGCCAACGCAGCCGCTTTTTTTACCATCACCATTCCCCGGACAAACTCCGGTATATCACTGATTTTGCTATTACTGATGTAGAAGTTTTCAATCGCTCTTAGAGTATGCACGCCGTAATAGGCATCCGCTGGAACTTCCCTTGTACCCAACAAATCTTCTTCGATACGAATGTTGTTTAACATGTGAACCTTCTTTTTCAAGCTACGATGAATACACTAAACACACAGAAGATATGTGGTTATGTGTTATTACTGACCGACGATTATCTCCTTTATCGGCCAGATACTCGCGATCATATTCTGATTTGGCCAAAATGCCGTAATCTGGATCACTTATTATCTTAGCTGCTTTATCAGAATCATTAATCTGTGAAATGAATCACCAGGCAGGCGGTGTGTGAAAAAAAAGCAGGCGGAAAAATTGAATTTTGCCTCGACCACCACCATCTCTTCAGGATGCGAATCGCAAACCATATTCGACGTATGCCTGAGGCGTGCGTTTATTAACAGGAGATGCCAGTGCGCTGGATACCGCTAATTGCTATTTTTTTGTACGTTTATATTGAGATTTCGATTTTTATTCAGGTCGCCCATGTGTTTGGCGTTCTGCTGACGCTGATCCTGGTGATTTTCACCTCGGTGCTCGGGATGTCGCTGGTGCGTAATCAGGGCTTTAAAAACTTCCTGCTGATGCAGCAAAAGATGGCGGCAGGTGAGAGTCCGGCGGCGGAGATGATCAAAAGCGTCTCGCTGATCATTGCCGGCTTACTGCTGGTGCTGCCGGGGTTCTTCACGGATTTTCTGGGGCTGCTACTGCTGTTGCCGCCGGTGCAAAAACATCTGACGCTGAAGCTGATGCCGCATTTGCGTTTTTCCCGTATGCCTGGCGGCGGATTCAGCAGCGGATCGGGCAATACTTTTGAAGGTGAATACCAGCGTAAAGACGAAGAGCGCGACCGCCTGGATAATAAAGACGATCGCTAAGCGCGCTATTCACACTCATAGCCCGGCATGTTGCACACTGCCGGGCTTTTTATTGGGTCACCAGGCTGCGTTTTGGCAGCAGCATCCACAATCCCGCCAGCATGGCTATCGCATACAGGCTCTTCCAGCCTGGGATCGCCAGCAGCAACAGACACAAAATACTGCCCAGCCACGCCAGCGCTTTATAACGCCCGGTCAGCAAGCGACAGCCTGCGATCATGCAAAGCAGGTAGATCAGGATAAAGATCCCGTTGGCGTAAATAATTAAGGTGTCGAGGTTAATGGAGAAGGCGTAGATGCCAAGGGTACAGATAACGCAGCAGGCCAGCACCGCATTGAGCGCATTCATCGGGATCTGTCGGGATGACAGGCGAGCCAGCGGGCTTTGCGGTTTGTACTGGGCCTGCGACCAGACAAGGCGGGCAAAGCTTTGAATATAGATATTCAGGCTGGCGAAGCAGGCCAGATAACCAATGATGCAGGCCACCCACTGGGCTTCTTTGCCAAATAAATCGACAACAATAATCGGCAGCGATGCCGCAGCGCCTTGCTCGCGCCAGAGGTCGAAATGCAGCACCGCCGCGGTACAGGCCCAGTAGACTGAACCGGCGAGGATCAGGCCAATCATCAGCGCCCGTGGGAAGTCGCGCTCCGGATGTTTAAACTCTGAGGCCAGATGGGCGAAGGCTTCAAGCCCGACAAAGCACCAGAACATCACCGCCAGCGCGCCGGTCATGCCAGAGAACGAGATACTGGCGGGCGCCGGGAAGGAAACGGTCGCGAGCGACAGCCCGCCCTTCCACCAGATAGCCGCAATCAGGGCCACAATCAGCCCGGCGATCAGCATCTGGAGATTGGCGCTGGAGCCTGCGCTACGGGTACCGACTAACCAGATAAACCCCAGGGTGGCCAGCTCTGCCATCAGCAGTTGCCAGCCCTGCCAGCCAAACATCCCTTGCCCGAATCCGGCGGCAATATGCAGGGCGGCGGGAAGGCCGACCGGGATCACCGATAAAAACAGCCATCCTGTGACGCGCTCCAGGCGAGGGCCAAAGGCCATGCCGACAAAATGCGCCACGCCGCCTGCGCTGGGAAAGTGGCGACCCAGCACGGCAAAGACAATCGCCACGGGAAAGACGAGGGCGATCAGCACCGGCCAGGCCCACAGGCTGTCCTCTCCGGCGGCCAGTGACGCCAGTGCGGGAACGGCAAACACGCCCGTACCCAGCAGCGAGGTGGAAAGCAAGCCAATCCCTTGTGCTAACCCCAGCTCTTGTTTCAGTCCAGCCATGCGCGTTATCCCTGTCTTTGTCATCTTATTTTGGAAGCAGCAATGCTATCACAATAGATTTTACTTATGGCTGCCAGTCCGCCTGCCAGAGACGCCAGCTTGTCGGCCTGGCTTTTGGGCGCAGGGCCGCATTTATGCGAATTTTTTTTGTCTTCCCCCTTGAAGGGAGAAAAACCTGGCCCCATCTCTCTGGTCACCAGCCGGAGAACCCACTGCGGACCGGCGCCATCCATAACTGATAAAGACTTTCTCAAAGGAGAGCTATCAATGAGTATTCGTCCGTTACATGATCGTGTGATCGTCAAACGCAAAGAAGTTGAATCCAAATCCGCTGGCGGCATCGTTCTGACCGGTTCCGCTGCTGGCAAATCAACTCGTGGCGAAATCATCGCTGTCGGTAAGGGCCGCATTCTGGAAAACGGCACAGTGCAGCCGCTGGACGTTAAAGTGGGTGACATCGTAATTTTCAACGACGGCTACGGCGTGAAATCTGAAAAGATCGACAATGAAGAAGTGTTGATCATGTCCGAAAGCGACATTCTGGCAATTGTTGAAGCGTAATTCGCGCACGACACTGAACATACGAATCGATAGGGAAAGATAAAATGGCAGCTAAAGACGTAAAATTCGGTAACGACGCTCGTGTGAAAATGCTGCGCGGCGTAAACGTACTGGCAGATGCAGTGAAAGTGACCCTGGGCCCGAAAGGCCGTAACGTGGTTCTGGATAAATCTTTCGGTGCACCGACCATCACCAAAGATGGTGTTTCTGTTGCGCGTGAAATCGAGCTGGAAGACAAGTTCGAAAACATGGGCGCACAGATGGTGAAAGAAGTTGCCTCTAAAGCGAACGACGCAGCAGGCGACGGTACCACCACCGCGACCGTACTGGCGCAGTCCATCATCACCGAAGGCCTGAAAGCCGTCGCTGCGGGCATGAACCCGATGGACCTGAAACGTGGTATCGATAAAGCTGTTAGTGCCGCTGTTGAAGAGCTGAAAGCGCTGTCCGTACCTTGCTCCGACTCTAAAGCTATTGCTCAGGTTGGTACTATCTCCGCTAACTCCGACGAAACCGTAGGTAAACTGATCGCAGAAGCGATGGATAAAGTCGGTAAAGAAGGCGTGATCACCGTTGAAGACGGTACCGGTCTGCAGGACGAGCTGGACGTGGTTGAAGGTATGCAGTTCGACCGTGGCTACCTCTCCCCGTACTTCATCAACAAACCGGAAACCGGTGCTGTTGAGCTGGAAAGCCCGTTCATTCTGCTGGCTGACAAAAAAATCTCCAACATCCGCGAAATGCTGCCAGTACTGGAAGCCGTTGCGAAAGCAGGCAAACCGCTGGTTATCATCGCTGAAGACGTTGAAGGCGAAGCGCTGGCGACCCTGGTGGTTAACACCATGCGCGGCATCGTGAAAGTGGCTGCGGTTAAAGCACCTGGCTTCGGCGACCGCCGTAAAGCTATGCTGCAGGATATCGCAACCCTGACTGGCGGTACCGTTATCTCTGAAGAGATCGGTATGGAGCTGGAAAAAGCGACCCTGGAAGACCTGGGCCAGGCTAAACGTGTTGTGATCAACAAAGACACCACCACCATCATTGATGGCGTGGGTGACGAAACGGCAATTCAGGGTCGTGTGACTCAGATCCGCCAGCAGATCGAAGAAGCAACTTCTGATTACGACCGTGAAAAACTGCAAGAGCGCGTAGCTAAACTGGCTGGCGGCGTTGCGGTTATCAAAGTCGGTGCTGCTACCGAAGTTGAAATGAAAGAGAAAAAAGCCCGCGTTGAAGATGCCCTGCACGCTACCCGTGCTGCGGTTGAAGAAGGTGTGGTTGCAGGCGGTGGCGTTGCGCTGATCCGCGTTGCAAGCAAACTGGGCGAACTGCGTGGCCAGAACGAAGATCAGAACGTGGGTATCAAAGTTGCGCTGCGCGCAATGGAATCCCCGCTGCGTCAGATCGTGCTGAACTGCGGTGAAGAGCCGTCAGTTGTGGCAAACACCGTGAAAGCGGGCGACGGTAACTACGGTTACAACGCGGCGACCGAAGAATACGGCAACATGATCGAGATGGGCATCCTGGACCCAACCAAAGTAACCCGTTCTGCTCTGCAGTACGCGGCCTCTGTTGCCGGTCTGATGATCACCACCGAGTGCATGGTTACCGATCTGCCGAAAGGCGATGCACCTGACTTAGGTGCTGCTGGTGGTATGGGCGGCATGGGGGGTATGGGCGGCATGATGTAATCATGTTGTTCTGCACCTCGCAGAAATAAAGAAACCCCCGGTCAGAAATGGCCGGGGGTTTTTCTTTTGGTCATCTTTTTAGTATAAGGTTTATACACGGACGACTATGTCCAGCTCATTGAAAATGGGGAATAACATGCACGTGAAATATTTAGCAGGGATTGTTGGAGCGGCCTTATTACTGGCAGGTTGCAGTGCTGGTAATGAGCTCTCTGCAAGCGGGCAGAACGTACGCTTCGTCGAAGATAAACCCGGCGCAGACTGCCAGTATTTGGGCACCACTTCCGGTAAGCAAAGCAACTGGCTTTCCGGTCAGCATGGCGAAGAAGGCGGCTCAATGCGCGGTGCGGCAAACGATCTGCGCAACCAGGCAGCGCAGATGGGCGGCAACGTGATTTTCGGCGTCACCAGCCCGACTCAGGGCTTCCTGTCCAGCTTTGTCCCCACAGCCAGCGAAATGAATGGCCAGGTTTATAAGTGCCCAAATTGATGTAATACGCTGGGATATTATCGCCCCTGATGCCGATCGGGGGCGTGCGGTACTTTGCTGCTACTTTGCGGTTTGCTGTTCTTTCACCTGCCGCTGTAAAAGCTGAAGGCTATGCATGCATTGCTTAAGGGTGAGTTTATGCTGCGGATTTGCGCTGATGTCTTTCACGCTGACCTGGCAGGGTTTGCCCTTTAGCTTGTGCAAACGGTGGCTGTAATCCAGCACGCGGCGGGAAATTGAGGCCATCTCATCACTGCCTGACGCGCTGCGGGTTTTGATCACCGTGCCGCCAAACTGCGTCTGCCCATTATCATCGGTATAGTGATAAACCAGTGCCTGATGGCGGGCAAACAGCGCCTGTTTCCATTCATCCTGAAGATAAGTGTCATAAGCAATATTCCCGTCAGGTAAAAACTCGGCGTCATATAACGGCAGAAAATCCAGTATAGATGAAAGGCTGAATGCAATATCACGCAAATCCGCATTATTGATGGCGTGAATAATTGCACTCACCAGTAATTCAATCTGGTATTCGTTAATACGCAGCTTTAGCATTTCTCCACGGCGCAGAGAAAAGGTAAAAATAAGATCGTTTTCGCTATATTGCGAGAGTTCGACCTTATCCACACACTGACCAATATCTGCGGCTTTCAGTTCATCCTCTGTCAGCTCAGGGAGGTGGCTGTGCATTTTTTTAGATGCAGAATCAATAGCTTTTCGCTGTTCTTCTTTTGATTTCCCTGCTGATGCGGTTTGCCGTGCGAGGCGGTGCTCCAGCCCCAGCAAGAGATCTTTTAAGGTAACAAGAGGAAAAAAGAGCAGAGTATGTTTATTTCTTGGATGCTTTATTTTTAAGGCTAATACCGCAAAATTATTATTTTGACGAATAACTCCGGTGTTTACGCCCATAATGCTGGATACCATCTGGTTCTCCTTAACCATTCATAATTTATATTTTTGTAATAACGCAAGGCGTTATCATAACAAAAAAATAAACAGAATGATCTCCGGATGGAAATAGAATCCATCCCGGAGAAAATACAGATTTTATTAAGACTGGCGGAGCTGTAAATCCAGCGGCGTTTTACTCGGTTCGCCACCAATCTCACGCGCCAGCTTAGGCACCATATAACCCGACACCAGCGTCAGTAGTTCACGCACAATGCTGCGGGCCTCATCGTCGCTGACCATAAAGTGGGCCGCGCCCTGGACTTTATCCAGCACATGCAGGTAATACGGCATGACTCCGGAATCGAACAAGGCATTGCTGAGATCGGCCAGTGTCTGCGCATGATCATTTACCCCACGCAGCAGCACGCTCTGGTTAAGTAGCGTCACACCCGCCTGGCGGAGCTTCACCATCGAGGCACGGAATGCATCATCAATCTCGTTGGCGTGGTTGATATGGTTAACCAGCAGGACCTGCAGCGACGAACGGGCAAACCGTGCGGCCAGTGCGTCCGTGATGCGTGCGGGGATCACAATCGGCAGGCGACTGTGAATACGCAGGCGTTTGATATGGGGGATGGCTTCAAGCTGCGTCAACAACCAGTCCAGCTCGTGGTCTTTCGCCATCAGCGGATCGCCGCCGGAGAAAATGATCTCATCAAGCTCCGGGTGGCTCGTAATGTAGTCCAGCGCCACCTGCCAGTTACGCTTATTCCCCTGATTGTCCGCATATGGGAAATGGCGGCGGAAGCAGTAGCGGCAGTTAACGGCACACCCGCCTTTTACCAGCAGCAGAGCGCGGTTGCGGTATTTATGCAGCAATCCGGGCACCGCATTGTGCTGTTCTTCCAGCGGATCGGTACTAAAACCGGGTGCGGCAAGAAATTCTTCACGGGAGGTTAAAACCTGGCGCAATAACGGATCATCGGGATCGCCTTTTCGCATCCGCGCGACAAATGCCCGGGGTACGCGCAGCGCAAAAAGACGCTTTGCTTCGCGCCCGGCGAGCATATTTTCATCAGTGTCCAGATTTAAAACACGCAGTAGTTCATCAGGATCGGTTATAACATCGGCAAGTTGTACTAACCAATCTTCTCTGTATGGGGTATTTAGGGTTACAATATGCGCCATTTTGTGGCTTAGCTACCAGTTAACAATTTTAGAGGGCCTTTATGGCGACTTACTATAGCAACGATTTTCGTGCCGGTCTTAAAATCATGATGGACGGCGAACCGTACGCGGTTGAAGCCAGTGAATTTGTTAAACCAGGTAAAGGCCAGGCATTTGCGCGTGTTAAGCTGCGCCGCCTGCTGACCGGTACTCGCGTTGAGAAAACCTTCAAATCCACCGACTCCGCTGAAGGCGCTGACGTTGTCGATATGAACCTGACTTACCTGTACAACGACGGTGAGTTCTACCACTTCATGAACAACGAAACCTTCGAGCAGCTGGCTGCTGATGAGAAAGCGGTTGGCGATAACGCCAAATGGCTGCTGGATCAGGCTGAATGTATCGTCACGCTGTGGAACGGTCGCCCGATCGCTGTCCTGCCGCCGAACTTCGTTGAACTGGAAATCGTTGAAACCGATCCAGGCCTGAAAGGCGATACCGCAGGTACCGGTGGTAAACCTGCAACGCTGACGACTGGCGCAGTGGTTAAAGTGCCGCTGTTCGTCCAGATTGGCGAAGTGATCAAAGTAGATACGCGTTCAGGCGAATACGTTTCTCGCGTGAAGTAATTCACTCTGTCCTTCAGGCGGCCTCAGCTGCCTGACGGATGCTGTGTATCTAAAGAGCGATGGCGCGGCATACATGTTGCGCCATTCATATCCAGGGCAGGAATGATGAAACGTCTTCTCGGTCTTGTAGCACTTATCCTTCTTACCAGCACCCTGCTGACCGGCTGTAATACCGCGCGCGGCTTCGGTGAAGACATTAAACACCTCGGCAATTCGATCTCTCACGCTGCCAGCTAACGCTTTCACATCATCCTAAAAATAACCGCTCTTCTCTCAATGGCGCGCAATTTTGTCTATGCTTAAGTCGCTATGCAAAAACAATATTGGCTATAAAAGGAAGATATTATGGTTAAGAAGACAATTGCAGCGATATTTTCTGTTCTGGTGCTGACTTCAGTGTTGACTGCCTGCAACACCACACGTGGTGTGGGTCAGGATATCTCCGAAGGCGGTAATGCCATTTCAGGCGCGGCGACGAAAGCCCAGCAGTAATCCAGTCGGTACGGCCTGCGCCGTACCGCTAATTCAAACTTTTCGGGAACGGCTCCGTTATTTCAGACACCTCGGGCAGAGACAGAAAAGGGGTAAAGCGGTTACCCATCCCCAGCTTCATTCTGATGTTGCGCTTATAGGTGTAGACCGTCTTGCCATTAATGCTCAGCTTACTGGCAATCGACTGGTTACTTCTGCCTTCCATCCACAGCGATAATACTTTCTCTTCCTGGCGCGTCAGCAGCGGTGTGGCAATTTGCGGGACGATCCTGGTGGGCCGGGACAGTACGGCGGCGTCAATCGCATGGGCTAAGGTTTCAAGCGATGTGGTTTTTAACAGTGTGGCATGAACATCAAATTGTGTGCAGTACTGCGACAACTGCATATCTTTACCTGAATCCAGAAGGATCAATCGGTTATGCTCACTGCACGCAGAGAACAACGAAGAAAGCTGTTGGATATGGTGAAGATCGTTTTTAAAGCCATACAGATCCGCAATGATCATATCGGGCTGCCATTGCGCAATATGCTCTTTTGCCAGCATCAGATTGTTCAGCGACGTTACAAGGAATGAGGCAGGGAAAAGATCGGTTTGATTGAGCCAGGCTTCCAGCCCCACCCGGGTGAAATAACAACGGTCAATCAAGAGAATTTTGAACATTTTTTTCTTCGCAGTGTGAATAATAGTGCATGGCTTCCCTTACCCGGATAGCACTTCATCATAGGGGGTAGATATGGTGAGTAAATGCCTGAACTGCGCTGCTATCTGTAGCTATTTCTTGCTTTAAGTCACTTAAATTGATGTAGCTGAGAAAAAATTGCATTCTGTCTGCTTCTGAGCCAACATTCAGCTCTTATCACTTGCGTTTCGGGACGACCCGATTGCGCAATCTTCAACGGGGACGGCCCCACACTGGAGCCAACAATGTCCTGGTTAATTCTCCTTATTGCAGGTCTGCTGGAAGTCGTTTGGGCGATAGGCCTGAAATATACGCACGGTTTTTCCCGCTTAGTACCGAGCCTGATTACGCTCACTGCGATGGTAGCGAGTGTGGTGCTGCTCTCATGGGCGATGAAAAGCCTGCCGGTAGGGACGGCTTACGCCATCTGGACCGGCATTGGTGCGGTAGGCGCGGCTATTGCCGGAATGGTACTGCTGGGGGAATCCGCAAGCCCTGCCCGTTTACTCAGCCTGGGGCTGATTATCGCGGGCATCATTGGGCTGAAGCTCAGCACTCACTAACGGGTCTGGTTTATCCAGAGTAGTTTTTCGACCGCAAATCCCTGGCGGGCTGCGATATCGAGCATCTGTTTTTTCACCGCCTCAGGCATCGTCGGGGTGCGTGAAAGTAACCACAGGTAGTCGCGATCCGGCCCGCATACCAGCGCATATTGATAATCTTTGTCGAGGGCAAGGATGTTATAGCCGCCGTAGAACGGGCCGAAGAACGACACCTTCAGCGCGGCGCGGTTGCTGTCACCGGTGAAGTACGCTTTACCCGTCGACTGTTGCCACATTCCACGCTCCGGGTTGTAGCCCCTATTGATAACCTGAATACCGCCATCGTCCATGGCGCTGTAGGTGGCGGTGACGTTTTCCAGCCCGCGTTCGAAGCGGTGGTCAAAACGGGCGATTTCATACCAGCGGCCCAGATAGCGTTGGGCGTTAAAATCTTCTACAACGGTGACGCCAGAGGGAGGGGTTGGGGAGCTACAGGCACTAAGCAAAAACGCAGCGGCAACAGTCGCGATGATGAGCAGCAAACGCATAGTATTTTCCTTCCTGGTTTTTTAGCTAAGTGTAGAACCAGGCGGGGAAAATGCTCTCCTGGTAGCGCAGGAGAGCGAGAAATATCAAAGAAAAATCACGCCAACCAGCGTAACCACGCTCAGAATGGCGGCCAGGCCGTAAAAGACCCACTTGCCGTTAGGCACATGGACTTTTATATCGTGCATGGCGTGGTGCAGGCGGTGCAGCCCACACCACAATGGCAGGACTATCATCAGGAAGATAAACGCGCGGCCAATAAAGCTCTGCGCGAACGCCAGTACCCGCTCGTAGCCCAGTGCTTCACCGGGGTAAAGCCCCAGCGGCAACAGCACGCCAACCAGCAGTACCACCACCGGAGCGATAATGGCTCCCCACATACCACCTGCGCCAAACAGTCCCCAGAAAACGGGTTCATCAGAACGTTTTGGGTCTGGATTAATCATATCAGTCTCCTTACCAGAACAGTGCAACGAACAGGATGACCAGCGTTGCCAGCCCGGTTACCACCCAAAGCCCCATAATGATTGGTTCGGGCTTGAGTTTCTCGTTTTTGATGATGATATTCGCGGCCTTCGGGGCCAGTTCAAACCAGGTTTTGGTATGCAGCAACGCTGCCGCCAGAGTTAACAGATTCAGTACTACGACTATCGGGTTTTGCAGAAAGCCGACAAAACTGGCCCAGGTTTCCGGGCCATGTTTCAGCGCGAAGAGACCGTAAATCAGCACAATACTGAACCAGACGGTGGGAATAGCTGTACCTTCACGCAGCATATAGAAGCGATAAAACGGCAGCGATTTCCACCAGGTCGACGGCATGGGCCGGACATAGGGTTTGCGTTTAGTCGTCATAATGCGCTCCTTAGCGTGGTTTCAGGGTGGCGATAAGAAAGTCTTTCGAGCTTTCCACTTTACCCTGTTGGATTGCGGCTGCCGGATCGACGTGTTTCGGGCACACTTCTGAGCAATAGCCGACGAAGGTGCAGCTCCAGACCCCATTCGGGCTGTTGAGCTGCGCCATGCGCTGAGACTGGCCTTTATCACGGCTATCAAGGTTGTAACGATGCGCCAGAGTGATGGCCGCCGGACCGATAAACTCCGGATTCAGACCGAACTGCGGACAGGCTGCATAGCACAGGCCGCAGTTGATACAGCCGGAGAACTGATGGTACTTGGCCATCTGCGCCGGGGTTTGTTTGTTTGGCCCCTGTTCCGGCGTGCGGGCGTTGCCAATAATGTACGGCTTGATGGCCTCCAGGCTTTCGATAAAGTGGGTCATATCGACCACCAGATCGCGCTCGATGGGGAAATTCGCCAGCGCTTCGACTTTCATCCCCTTGCTGTATTCGCGCAAAAACGTCTTACAGGCCAGCTTCGGCACTTTGTTGACCATCATGCCGCAGGAGCCGCAGATGGCCATTCGGCACGACCAGCGATAGCTGAGATCGGGCGCCAGGTTGTCTTTAATGTAGCCGAGGGCATCCAGCAACGACGTTTGCTCATCATAAGGAACGTCGTAAAACACGCTGTGGGGAGCGACGTCCACTTCCGGGTTGTAGCGTACGACCTCAACCTTTAAGTTCTTCATCTCAGCCATGGGTCGATTCCTTCTTCTCACTGGCTTCCGCTTCTGCGCCATAGACACGTTTTGCGGGGGGGAGTGTGGTGATCTTCACATCGCTGTAGTCCAGACGCGTACTGCCGTCTGCGTCGCGGTACGCCAGCGTATGTTTGAGGAAATTGACGTCATCACGTTCGGTACAGCCTTCATCCAGACGCTGGTGTGCGCCACGCGACTCTTTACGCGCAAGGGCTGAGTGGGCCATACATTCGGCGACGTTCAGACCATGCCCCAGCTCAATGGTGTACAGGATGTCGGTATTGAAAATACTTGAGGTATCGGTAATGCGGACGCGTTTAAAGCGCTCCTGCAGTTCCGCCAGCTTGTCGACGGTTTTTTGCATCAGCTCCGGCGTACGGTAAATGCCACAGCCTTCTTCCATCGACTCACCCATCTCGTCACGGATTTTCGCCCAGTTTTCATTACCTTCCTGATTGACGAGCTTATGCAGGCGCTGCTCAATGTCCGCTGCCTGAGCGTTCAGGGCGCTGTCACTCGCGGTGGTTGCCGCACTGGCTCGTGCCATCGCGTGTTCTCCGGCCAGGCGACCAAAGACCACCAGTTCCGCCAGCGAATTGGAGCCGAGACGGTTTGCGCCGTGCAGCCCGACGGAGGAGCATTCTCCTACTGCAAACAGCCCCTGAATGTGCGTTTCGCACTGCTGGTTGGTCTCGATACCGCCCATGGTGTAGTGCGCGGTAGGCCGCACCGGAATCGGTTCTTTCACCGGATCGACGCCGACATAGGCTTTTGCCAGTTCGCAAATAAACGGCAGACGCTCCCGCAGTTTTTTCTCGCCCAGATGGCGCAGATCGAGATGAACCACATCTCCGCGTGGGGAAGGGATGGTGTTGCCTTTACGCCATTCATGCCAGAAAGCCTGGGACACTTTGTCGCGCGGACCCAGTTCCATATATTTGTTTTTCGGCTCACCCAGCGGCGTTTCCGGGCCCATGCCGTAATCCTGTAAATATCGGTAGCCGTTTTTATTGACCAGAATTCCCCCTTCGCCACGGCAGCCTTCGGTCATCAGGATGCCGGAGCCGGGAAGACCGGTAGGGTGATACTGGACAAATTCCATATCCCGCAGCGGCACGCCGTGGTCCAGCGCCATGCCCATGCCATCGCCGGTCACAATGCCGCCGTTGGTATTGAAGCGGTAAACGCGACCCGCACCGCCTGTTGCCATAATGACCGCGTTGGCGCGGATCTGCACCAGTGTGCCTTCCATCATATTCATGGCGACCAGGCCGCGAGCCTGACCATCATCAACCAGGATATCGAGGACGAAATGTTCGTCGAAACGCTGAATTTGTGGGAACTGCAGTGAGGTCTGGAAGAGGGTGTGCAGAATATGGAAGCCGGTTTTATCGGCGGCAAACCAGGTTCGCTCGATTTTCATGCCGCCAAAACGGCGAACGTTAACCGAGCCATCCGGGCGACGACTCCATGGGCATCCCCACTGTTCAAGTTGTGTCATCTCCGTCGGGCATTGACGGACAAAATAGTCGACAACATCCTGTTCGCACAGCCAGTCTCCACCGGCAACGGTGTCGTGAAAGTGGTACTCAAAGCTATCATGATCCTGCGCCACTGCGGCTGAACCACCCTCTGCCGCCACGGTATGGCTACGCATCGGGTAAACTTTTGAAATGAGGGCTATTTTGGCGTTGGGATTCGCCTGGGCTGCGGCGATGGCAGCACGTAATCCCGCTCCACCCGCGCCTATAACGGCAAGATCGGCTTGAAAGGTATGCACGACATTCCTCCAGATTTTGTTATTTCACACCGCGACATATGCCGGGTGCGAAAGTGTTCACTGCTCCTTTTTTTCGCAGAGCAGTATAACCTTAGCGTTCTGGGGGAAATTTGATGTGTTCGATTTTTTTGCTGTTCTGAGATGCGATTAATCACTCAGGTTGATTAATGTCACTCCTGACGCACTTTCAGCCGGAACTCTCCACCGTCACGCCAGATCTATTGCGCAAAATTTGTCTCTCCCTGCCGATGCGGGTAGACTTCGTGCCCTTATCAGAATTCGGAGAAAGTACCATGAGCGAGACGGCAAGCTGGCAGCCGAGCGCATCCATTCCTAACTTATTGAAACGTTCGGCTATCATGACGGAAATTCGTCGTTTCTTTGCCGATCGCGGTGTTCTGGAAGTGGAAACGCCTTGTATGAGCCAGGCCACGGTAACGGATATTCACCTGTTCCCGTTTGAAACTCGCTTTGTGGGACCTGGTCATTCTCAGGGAATGAACCTGTATCTGATGACCAGCCCGGAATACCATATGAAGCGCCTGCTGGCTGCGGGATGTGGTCCGGTGTTCCAGTTGTGCCGTAGTTTTCGCAACGAAGAGATGGGCCGTCATCACAATCCTGAGTTCACCATGCTTGAGTGGTATCGCCCTCATTACGACATGTATCGTCTGATGAATGAGGTCGACGATCTGCTGCAACAGGTGCTGGAGTGTCCGGCAGCGGAATCACTCTCCTATCAGCAGGCTTTCCAGCGGCATCTCGAAATCGACCCGTTGTCGGCCGATAAAGCATTACTGCGTGAGGCGGCGGCAAAGCTCGATCTGAGCAATATTGCTGATACGGAAGAAGACCGGGATACGCTGCTGCAACTGTTGTTCGCTATGGGTGTGGAGCCGCATATCGGCAAAGATCGCCCGGCGTTTGTCTACCATTTCCCGGCAAGTCAGGCCTCACTGGCGCAGATCAGTACCGAAGATCATCGTGTCGCTGAGCGCTTCGAGGTTTACTTCAAAGGTATTGAACTGGCGAATGGTTTCCATGAGCTGACCGATGCGCGTGAACAACAGCAGCGTTTTGACCAGGACAACCGCAAGCGTGCGGCCCGTGGTTTACCGCAGCAGCCGGTGGACACCAACCTGCTGGATGCTCTGAAAGCCGGATTACCGGATAGCTCCGGCGTGGCGCTGGGTGTGGATCGTCTGGTGATGCTGGCGCTCGGTGCGGAAAGCCTCGCAGAGGTGATGGCCTTTACCGTCGACCGCGCCTAGGTAAAAGCAAAACGGCCTGCCGTTTTTAGTGTTTGCTCCCTCTCCCCTCTCCCCTCACCCTAACCCTCTCCCCAAAGGGGAGAGCAGCTGTGTTTAAAGTCAATGGGTGGCAGCTAACCTGCCGCCCATTTTGTATTGTCACGCACCATGGCG
>NZ_CBFFRJ010000117.1:0-15962 GCF_965644225.1 Phytobacter sp. V91
CATAAATTAACCTGCTTTTGATGTTGGATTGAACATATCAAAATCAGGCAATTACACAATTTTATGTACAGGCTCGGTTTTTTGTTTCTTAGTTGCTGGTATCGAGCTCGTCGAAATTCTTCACCAGGTCGTCAATCGCTTTGATCTGTTTCAGGAACGGCTCCAGTTTATCCAGCGGCAGTGCGGACGGACCATCGCACTTGGCGTTGGCTGGATCCGGGTGCGCTTCAATAAACAGACCGGCAAGACCTGTCGCCATACCTGCGCGAGCCAGTTCTGCCACCTGAGCACGACGACCGCCGGACGCAGCGCCAAACGGGTCGCGGCATTGCAGGGCGTGGGTGACGTCGAAGATAACCGGGGAGTTACCGGAAACGCTTTTCATCACGCTGAAGCCCAGCATATCAACAACCAGGTTGTCGTAGCCGAAGTTGCTGCCGCGGTCACACAGGATCACTTTATCGTTGCCGCCTTCGGCGAATTTATCAACGATATTCCCCATCTGACCAGGGCTGACAAACTGAGGTTTCTTAACGTTAATCACCGCACCGGTTTTCGCCATGGCTTCAACCAGGTCAGTCTGACGCGCCAGGAAGGCAGGCAGCTGGATAACATCGACCACGTCAGCGACCGGCTGAGCCTGGCTTGCTTCGTGAACGTCGGTGATGATTTTCACGCCGAAGGTCTGTTTCAGTTCCTGGAACAGCTTCATCCCTTCTTCCAGACCTGGCCCACGGTAGGATTTGATTGAGGAACGGTTGGCTTTATCAAAAGAGGCTTTAAACACATACGGGATACCCAGTTTCTGGGTAACGGTGACGTAGTGTTCACAGATACGCATCGCCAGATCGCGGGATTCCAGAACGTTCATGCCGCCAAACAGAACAAACGGCAGATCGTTGGCAACCTTGATATCGCCAATGCTAACCACTTTTTGAGTCATATTATTCCCTTTCAGAGTAGGTCGATAAAATCGGGTTAATGCAGTGTAATGTGTTTGTGCGAGATAGTATTAATTTGCGCACGGATCATTTCGCTGATCGGATCCTCAGGACACTGTTCAACAAAGTAATTCAAATCGTTAAGTGCAACGTGGTCACACTCAAGTTGTGCATAAATCAAACCGCGATCGCGGATCTCGTACGGATCTTCCGGATTAAACTGTAACAGCGCTTCACTCGCACGTAATGCCAGCTCCATCTGCTGCTCTTCCATCAACGCGGATTTCAGCGTATCCAGCAGTTTGCGAATGACCTCCGCGTTATCCGCTTCATCGAGATCTTCGTTAAACAGTTCAGCCACCGGGCTGATATTGCCTTTCAGCCACACTTCCAGCGTATGTTCATTCAGCGTGTCGCCGTTAAACGGATTGATAAGCCACATTTCGCCATCCATCCATTCCGCACGCAAAATCAGCTGAGTCGGGAAAATAACCGGCATCAATGGAATATCCAGATGCCCCGCCAGCCATAACAAAATAGCCCCCAGGGACACTGCGCTGCCCTGACGGTTTTTGAGTACTTTATCCAGCCATAACGCGTCGGAAAGACGATAGACGCCACGGGTATCTTTAAAACCCCATTCGCCATAAAACAGTTCGAGCAGTTTTTCCAGCTGCCAGTCCTGCGGCTGAAGCTCGGAAATTTCTTCCCGTGCCAGACTCAACAGTCGCTCCAGTTCGTCATGCACAAACTGCGACGGAAAGTCGTCACGCACCAGTTGGGAAATCAGTACCATCCCATCACACAATGGCGCTTTGTTAAATTCGTAATCGGCTAACGACCGCATGTCTTACCCCAGTATCGGTATCTTTGTGGCGGCGAGTTTTATGATGATGTACAGCACCACCAGCCCCAGCAAAAAGGCGATAAAGCCAGTTTGTTGGCTGCGCGGGCGATGTCGGCCCAGCGCAATGAAACCCAAAACGATGTAGATGATAACGCCAAACAGCTTTTCCGTCAGCCATGTACCATTACCAGTAAATGGCATATAGCCTGTCACAACCACCAGCCCTGCGCCGCTGAGCAGCAGGACGGTGTCGACAATATGCGGTACCACTCGCGCCCAGCGGGCATCGCCGCGCGGGTTTTGCGTAAAACGCCACCAGTAGCGCAGGACGAACAGGCTAATGGTCAACGCAACTGACGTCAAATGTACGTGGATCAGAACGTTATACACATTCATATTCATTACAGTGTTACTCCTGTAACGGCAGGCGGGCGAGGGTTAAGCGTTCATTACCGCCATAATCCCGACAGGTTTCCACCTCGCCATATCCTTGCTCAACAAACAATGTGCGCACGGCACTGCCCTGCTGCCAGCCGTGTTCTATCAGCAGCCAGCCGCCGGGACGCAAAAAGCGCCTTGATTGTGCGATTATCCACGCGATATCTGCAAGTCCTTCTTGTGCCGCCACCAGTGCAGAACGCGGTTCAAAGCGGACATCGCCCTCGGCAAGATGGGGATCCTGCTCATCGATATAGGGCGGATTACTGACAATCATCTCAAAACACTCGCCTTCCAGCGCACTGAACCAGTGGCTTTCCAGCAGCGTGATATTCTCAATGCCATGATGCTGCGCGTTACGTTTCGCCAGTTGTACCGCATCCGGCACAACGTCGACTGCCGTCACCTGACAGTCCGCGCGTTCGCTGGCCAGCGCCAGCCCAATCGCTCCGGTTCCGGTTCCCAAATCAAGGATCCGTACCGGCTCTGCGGGCAAACGGTTAAGCGCCTGCTCGACCAGACATTCGGTATCCGGGCGCGGGATAAGCGTGGCGGCGGAGACAAACAGCGGCAACGACCAGAATTCACGCACGCCAATAAGATGGGCGACCGGCTCGCCGCGTTCACGGCGGGCCAGCAGTTTTTCCAGTTGCTGATGTTGCTCCGCGCTCAGCTGCGTCTCGCCAAACGCCAGCACAAAGGTGCGGGCGCGGCCGGTGACAAACCCCAACAGTATTTCAGCGTCGCGACGCGGACTTTCACTGCCTGATAAGCGCGCAATCGCGGTCTGTAGCCAGTGCTGGTAGTCCATTAATCCTGCCCGGCAAGCGCCGCCAGCTGGTCGGCCTGGAATTCCTGAACGATAGGTTCGATCAGCGCATCCAGTTTACCTTCCATCACTTCGTCCAGGCGGTAGATGGTGAGGTTAATGCGGTGATCGGTCACTCGACCCTGCGGGAAGTTATAGGTACGGTTGCGGTCAGAACGATCGCCGCTGCCCAGCAGGTTACGGCGCGTTGAGGCTTCCGCCTGCTGACGCTTCGCCACTTCGGCGGCACGAATGCGCGAGCCCAGCACGGCCAGGGCTTTGGCTTTGTTTTTATGCTGCGAACGTTCGTCCTGACACTCCACCACAATCCCGGTCGGCAAGTGGGTAATACGAATGGCGGAATCGGTGGTGTTAACGTGCTGACCACCCGCCCCCGAGGAGCGGAAAGTATCAATACGTAAATCAGCGGGATTGATATCCGGCAGTTCGGCTTCCGGCAGTTCAGGCATGACCGCCACCGTACAGGCTGAGGTGTGAATGCGTCCCTGAGATTCGGTGGCAGGCACACGCTGTACGCGGTGACCGCCGGACTCAAATTTCAGTCGCCCGTAAACGCCATCGCCGCTTATTTTGGCAATAATCTCTTTGTAGCCGCCATGCTCACCTTCGTTGGCGCTCATGATCTCCACCCGCCAGCGGCGTGATTCCGCATAACGGCTGTACATACGGAACAGATCGCCAGCAAAAAGCGCGGCTTCATCACCGCCGGTACCGGCGCGAACTTCGACAAAAGCGCTGCGTTCGTCATCGGGATCTTTAGGCAGCAACAGAATTTGCAACTCCTGCTCAAGCTGCTCGCCCTTTTCTTTCGCATCCAGCAGTTCATCCTGCGCCATTTCTCGCATTTCCGGGTCGTCGAGCATCATGCGGGCCGTTTCGATATCTTCCTGAACCTGTTGCCAGTCATTAAAACAGCGCGATACATCGCTTAATTGCGCATACTCCCTGGATAACGCGCGGAATCGCTCCTGGTCGGCGATAGTTTGCGCATCACCCAACAACGCCTGAACTTCTTCATGGCGCTCTTGCAGGGCTTCCAGTTTGGCAACGATAGAGGGCTTCATAGGCGTAAATGCACCTTAGTTATAAGAGATTGTTGTGCTACTCCAGCCCGAGGCTGTTGCGCAGAATATGCAGGCGTTCATCGTCCCCGTCACGGGCAGCCTGCTGAAGAGATTTGGTTGGTGCGTGGATCAGGCGGTTGGTCAGTTTCCAGGCCAGATCCTGCATAATGGCTTGCGCGTCACCGCCCTGCTCCAGGGCCGCCAGCGCTTTCGCTGTGAGCTCGTCACGAACCTGTTCGGACTGGCTACGGTAATCGCGAATCGTCTCGCTGGCGCTTTGCGCGCGCAGCCAGGCCATAAATTCGCTGCTCTCCTGGGCCACAATGGTTTCGGCTTGTACCGCAGCCGCTTTGCGCTGCGCCAGGTTGTGCTGAATAATACTTTGCAGATCGTCAACGCTGTACAGATAGGCGTTCGCGACCTTGCCCACTTCGGGTTCCACATCACGCGGCACGGCAATGTCCACTAGCAGCATCGGCTGGTTGCGGCGCGCTTTCATCGCCCGCTCAACCATTCCCTTGCCAATAATCGGCAGCGGGCTGGCGGTGGAGCTGATCACGATATCCGCATCTTTCAGTCGGGAGTCGATATCGCTTAATGAAATCACTTCTGCCCCAACTTCGTCCGCCAGCGCCTGGGCGCGCTCGCGGGTACGGTTGGCGATAATCATTTTTTCGACTTTATGCTCACGAAGATGACGCGCCACCAGCTCGATGGTTTCCCCCGCGCCGACCAGCAACACCGTGACCGTCGAGAGTGACTCAAAGATTTGCCGGGCCAGCGTACAGGCGGCAAAGGCAACAGAAACGGCGCTGGCGCCAATGTCCGTCTCCGTGCGCACCCGCTTGGCGACCGAGAAGGATTTCTGGAACATGCGCTCCAGCTCACTGACATTCAGATGGCCACGATTCGAATCGGCGAAGGCTTTTTTGACCTGCCCCAGAATTTGCGGTTCGCCGAGCACCAGTGAATCCAGCCCGCTCGCCACACGCATTAAATGGCTGACCGCGTCATTATCATGGTGCCAGTAAAGGCTGTGGCGTAACTCGTCTTCGCTAATCTGGTGATAATCACACAGCCAGCGAACCAGGGATTCATGCAGGTTATCCCGCTCTTCAACGCTCAGATAAAGCTCGGTGCGGTTACAGGTCGACAGCACCACACCACCCTGCACCATAGGCTGCGCAAGCAGGCTTTCCAGCGCCTGGTCAAGCGTGTCCGGCGAAAACGTAATACGTTCTCGCAACGAAACGGGGGCCGTTTTGTGGTTGATGCCGAGCGCTAAAAGGGTCATGAGTGCGGGAATAGTACCAACGTTGATAAGGTTAGACTGAGCGCATCATACAGGATGAGTGGGGTCAATAAAAGAGAGGGTCTCCTTTTGGAGTAATTGGTAATTTAATGATTTAAGACAACTTGAACGTAGACGCTCCCGATGCCCGGCGCTAGCATTAAGCATATTGACCGTAATCTATCTTAAGGACTTGTCATCATTATGACTTTGCCGACTTCCCGCCTTATCCGCCTGCTCCCCCTGGCAAGCCTGGTGCTCAGCGCCTGTACCCTCAATGCGCCTAAGGAACCCGGAAAAAGCCCCGATGCGCCGCAATGGCGAGCGCATCAGCAGGAGGTGCGGGCGCTTAATCAGTTCCAGACCCGCGGCGCCTTTGCTTTTATTTCCGACCAGCAAAAAGTCTATGCCCGCTTCTTCTGGCAGCAGACCGGCCAGGACCGCTATCGTTTGTTGCTGACCAATCCGCTGGGCAGCACGGAACTTGAGCTGAATGCGCAGCCGGGCGTGGTGCAACTGATGGACAATAAGGGTCAGCGTTACACCGGGGAAGATGCCGAGGAGCTGATTGGCAAACTGACCGGAATGCCGATCCCGCTTAACAGTCTGCGTCAGTGGATTGTCGGCCTGCCGGGCGATGCGACCGACTACAAACTCGACGACCAGTATCGTCTGAGCGAAGTTAACTACCGCCATGACGGCAGAAACTGGAAGGTGGTTTACAGCGGTTATGACAGCAAAACTCAGCCAGCTCTGCCCGCCAGTATGGAGTTGAGCGACGGCGATCAGCGAATCAAGCTCAAAATGGATAACTGGATCGCCAAATAATGATGACCCACTGGCCTTCCCCGGCAAAACTTAATCTGTTTTTGTATATCACCGGACGACGTCCTGACGGTTATCACAATCTGCAAACGCTGTTTCAGTTCCTCGACTACGGCGACACCCTCAGTATTGAGCCGCGGACGGACGGAATCATTCGTCTGCTCAATCCTGTGGCGGGTGTTGCCGATGAAGATAACCTTATCGTTCGCGCCGCCCGTTTATTAATCGCAACAGCACAGGCAAAAGGCCGTCAGCCAGCGCGCTACGGTGCTGACATCGCTATCGAAAAACGGCTTCCTATGGGTGGTGGGCTGGGCGGCGGATCGTCCAATGCAGCGACCACGCTGGTTGCGCTCAACCATCTCTGGCAGTGCGGTCTTAGCGAAGATGAACTCGCCGAATCAGGCCTGAAACTGGGGGCGGATGTCCCGGTGTTTGTGCGGGGCCGGGCGGCCTTTGCCGAGGGTGTTGGCGAGCGTCTCACCCCGGTTGAGCCAGCAGAAAAATGGTATCTGGTGCTGCATCCTGGGGTCAGCATTGCCACCCCGGCGATTTTTAACGATCCGCAACTTCCAAGAAACACCCCAGTGCGGTCAATAGAAACGTTACTAAATTGTGAATTCAGCAACGATTGCGAGGTTATCGCAAGAAAACGTTTTCGTAAGGTTGATGAGGCGCTTGTCTGGCTGCTAGAATACGCGCCGTCGCGCCTGACTGGCACCGGAGCCTGTGTTTTTGCTGAATTTGACACAGAGCTTGCTGCTCGTCAGGTGTTAGAGCAAGTCCCGGCAGAATTGCAGGGTTTTGTGGCGCAGGGTGTCAACCTTTCGCCGCTGGCTCAAAAAATTGCCGGGTAGCTGAGTTTCGGTGACAACGTCACCTCGTTCCAGACGTTGCATCGCGCTCTTTAATACACCGCCTGAATAGAATGTTGCCTGGCCCGCACAGTTTTTGGCATATTCTATTCACCAATGGACGCATGCCTGAGGTTCTTCTCGTGCCTGATATGAAGCTTTTTGCTGGTAACGCTACCCCGGAACTAGCACAACGTATTGCCAACCGCCTGTACACTTCTCTCGGCGACGCCGCTGTAGGTCGCTTTAGCGACGGCGAAGTCAGCGTACAAATCAACGAAAATGTACGCGGTGGTGATATTTTCATCATCCAGTCCACTTGTGCTCCAACTAACGACAACCTGATGGAATTGGTTGTAATGGTTGATGCGCTGCGCCGTGCTTCCGCAGGTCGTATCACCGCTGTTATTCCTTACTTTGGTTATGCTCGTCAGGATCGCCGTGTGCGTTCTGCTCGTGTGCCAATCACCGCAAAAGTTGTTGCTGATTTTCTCTCCAGCGTTGGCGTTGACCGCGTCCTCACCGTTGACCTGCATGCTGAACAGATTCAGGGCTTCTTTGATGTTCCGGTAGATAATGTGTTCGGCAGCCCAATCCTGCTGGAAGACATGCTGCAAAAAAATCTCGATAACCCTATCGTGGTTTCTCCGGATATCGGTGGCGTGGTACGCGCTCGTGCGATTGCCAAACTGCTGAACGATACCGACATGGCTATCATCGATAAACGCCGTCCGCGCGCTAACGTCTCTCAGGTGATGCACATCATCGGCGACGTTGCTGACCGTGACTGCGTGATGGTTGATGACATGATCGACACCGGCGGCACGCTGTGTAAAGCAGCAGAAGCGCTGAAAGAACGTGGTGCAAAACGCGTGTTTGCTTACGCAACCCACCCGATCTTCTCCGGCAACGCGATTCAGAACATCAAAAACTCGGTGATTGATGAATTCATCGTCTGCGATACCATCCCGCTGACGCCTGAAATCAAAGCACTGGAAAAAGTCCGCACGCTGACTCTGTCTGGCATGCTGGCCGAAGCGATTCGTCGCATCAGCAACGAAGAATCCATTTCTGCAATGTTCGAACATTGACAGAAATCGGCACAGAAACCCGCTACGGCGGGTTTTTTTATTGCTGTATTTTATTGGTATGACCTGTTAAACCCGGTGTCTGTATGTACTCATGGAAGAACACCATCATGAATAAACTATTTTCATCCCATGTAATGCCGTTCAGTGCGCTTATTGATGCCTGCTGGAAAGAAAAATACACGCTCGCCCGCTTTACGCGCGACCTGATTGCCGGCGTGACCGTCGGGATCATTGCGATTCCGCTCGCCATGGCGCTGGCGATTGGCAGTGGCGTTGCGCCGCAGTATGGCCTTTATACCGCCGCCGTTGCCGGTATTGTGATTGCCCTGTCCGGCGGATCACGTTACAGCGTCTCCGGGCCAACCGCCGCCTTTGTGGTTATCCTCTACCCTGTCTCTCAGCAGTTCGGGCTGGGCGGGTTGCTGGTGGCGACGTTGATGTCCGGCCTCTTTTTGATCCTCTTCGGCCTTGCCCGTTTTGGCCGGTTGATTGAGTATATTCCGCTCTCCGTGACCCTCGGATTTACCTCCGGGATTGGTATCACCATCGGGACGATGCAGATAAAAGATTTCCTTGGCCTGCAGGTCGCCCATATGCCTGAGCACTACCTGCAAAAAGTCGGGGCGCTGGGAATGGCGTTACCGACGTTTAACCCAGGCGACGCCGCCATTGGCGTGGTGACGCTGGGCACGCTTATCCTGTGGCCGCGGTTGCGTATTCGCCTGCCAGGACACCTGCCCGCGCTGCTTGCCGGTTGTGCGGTGATGGGACTCGTCAATCTGGCGGGCGGGCATGTGGCGACCATTGGCTCGCAGTTCCATTATTTGCTGGCCGATGGCAGCCAGGGCAACGGCATCCCGCAGTTGTTACCCCAGCTAGTGTTACCCTGGGATCTGCCGAACTCAAGCTTCACCCTGAGCTGGGCGTCGTTACAGGCGCTGCTGCCCGCCGCCTTTTCAATGGCCATGCTCGGCGCGATTGAATCGCTGCTCTGCGCGGTCGTCCTCGACGGCATGACCAGCACCCGCCATAAAGCCAACAGCGAACTGATCGGCCAGGGACTGGGCAATATCATCGCCCCCTTCTTCGGCGGCATTACCGCCACGGCGGCGATTGCGCGCTCGGCGGCGAATGTGCGCGCCGGGGCAACCTCGCCGGTCTCCGCGATTATTCACTCTCTGCTGGTTATCATGGCGCTGCTGGTGCTGGCTCCCCTGCTTTCCTGGCTGCCGCTGTCGGCTATGGCCGCCCTGCTGCTGATGGTGGCGTGGAATATGAGTGAAGCGCATAAGGTGGTGAATCTGCTGCGTCGCGGGCCAAAGGACGACATTATCGTCATGCTGATGTGCATGTCGCTGACGGTACTGTTTGATATGGTGATTGCGATAAGCGTCGGGATCGTGCTCGCTTCCCTGCTGTTTATGCGCCGCATTGCGCGGATGACGCGCCTGGCACCGGTCAACGTGGAAGTACCGTCCGACGTGCTGGTTCTGCGGGTCATTGGCCCCCTGTTTTTTGCCGCCGCCGATGGCTTATTCACCGAGCTTGACCAGCGTATCGCCGGTAAACGGGTGGTCGTGCTGAAGTGGGATGCGGTACCGCTGCTTGATGCCGGTGGGCTGGATGCCTTCCAACGCTTCGTGAAACGTCTGCCGGAAGGCACCGAACTGCGGGTCAGTAACCTGGAGTTCCAGCCCCTGCGCACTATGGCGCGAGCGGGTGTTCAGCCCATCCCTGGGCGTTTGTCCTTCTGGCCAAACCGTGATGCGGCCCTGGCCGATTTATGATCTCTGTGGCGCAGAATAGCGCCGGGACATCATCACGCCAATAGCCTGATACAACCACTGGATGACCTCCGTCGTCATCCAGGTGCCCGTCATCAGATGCGGCTCCTGCTCCATGGCCTGGCGAAATTTCTGCCAGGTCCGGGGATCGGTTCCGGCATAAGATTCAAACAGAGCCTGCCAGTTTTCCACCAGCGCCTGCGCCTCATCACTGCCCGGATCCAGGCGCTGGCGGGTCGCCTGATGCAAACGGGCGACCAGCGGCGGCCACTCCATGATCCGGTCAAAGTAGTGGGCGCGCGTAAAGGCCATCTCTTGCGCATCCAGATAACGTTGCCAGATGACAAACTTACTTTCGGCAAAACTGCGGGTGATGTAACCGATTATCGCCTCATCAATGCCCGTTTGCTCCCGCATCTGCGGCTCAACAAAATGCATTTCATTCAGGCGGGTCAAAAAGTCCGGCCGCCCGGCCGTATCCTGCTCAAGACGGGACATCCAGCGGGTAGCCAGGGTCATCGCCCGGTTATCTGTCTCCGGGCAGTTCTGCGCCATCAGCGTTTTGGCCTGCGCCACCAAATCCTGCCACAGGTTGTCGCGCGCAGAGTCATGCGACGCAAAGGGTAATTCCTGTAATTCCTGAGCACTAAACCAGCGATCGTACATTTTCATTAATTCCAGAGTCTGTAGCCAGGACTCAAGGTCAGGTTCGTTTCCACCGGACAGCGTATTTCTTAGCGACGTCAGTTGCTCACGCAGGGTTGCAATATTGCGCATTTGCATATCCAGCAAGCTGATTTGTTCGTTAAGTAATGCGTCAAGCGGACGCGTCTCCTGTGCCAGATAGTCCGTAATTGCTGCCAGCGCCATTCCCGACTTAATCAGCACCTGAATCATATGCAGGCGTTTGACGTCAGCGAGATTGTATAAGCGGTAACCGGCAGCGCTTCGGGCGGAAGGGGTAAGCAGTCCGATAGTTTCGTAGTGGTGCAATGTGCGAACGGTGATCCCTGCGCGCCGCGCCAGAACACCAGCCTGAATCAACATAAAGACTCCTTCTCTTCCCCGTGGCGTAGACTCTGAAGCCTGACGTTACGTGAGGGTCAACAAAAAAGCCAAAAAAAAACGGCTTCCAGTGGAAACCGCTTTGATTGATACCGGGTCCGGGCGTTAGCTGTGTTTGTCACGACGGCAGCGTTTGTCGTAGTGACGAACCCACCAGTACTTATCGCACACCTGTTCATGGCCGCCAACGCGCGCCCCCGCGAGCCAGAGTACAGCGCCGACAAAAATACTCAGCACCGCGCCATGGGCGAAAAATTGCGGCAGGTTAAGCTGCGGGAGTTGGTTTAAAATGGAGTAACTCACACCGACAATCATCACCACCAGCCCCAGGCACATCAGCACATTACCGAGTAACGAAGCGTTTTTGCGTTTCATAGTGTCACCTTCGGAACGATGGGTTGAACGGGAATAACCCCAGTCAAATAATGTACAAAGTATAGACAGGGCGTCTTTTATTGATTGCGGTTAGGATCACAATTACACATATTCAGGCAACAAAAGTTTACATTTAAGCCCCTGAACTGCTTGTAATTCTAATGGTTCATTAGAGCAATCATTATCGTTTTCCCGTTTCGCTTTGAGAATTTTGTTTTCAGCCGCTGCACGACGTAAACTACGCGCCAGATATTGACCTGGTCAGGAAGAGAAAGTGACGATTAAACTGATTGTCGGGCTGGCAAACCCGGGAGCGGAATACGCGGCCACACGCCACAATGCGGGTGCCTGGTATGTGGATTTACTGGCGGAGCGTTTCCGTGCGCCGCTGCGCGAGGAGCCAAAGTTCTACGGTTATACTTCACGCCTGACGCTTGCCGGTGAAGATGTACGCCTGCTGGTCCCCACGACATTCATGAACCTGAGCGGCAAAGCGGTTGCGGCTATGGCAACCTTCTATCGTATCAATCCGGATGAGATCCTGGTGGCGCACGATGAACTGGATCTCCCGCCAGGAGTCGCAAAATTCAAACTCGGCGGCGGTCATGGCGGGCACAACGGGCTAAAAGACATCATCAGCAAGCTGGGCAATAACCCGAATTTTCACCGTTTACGCGTTGGAATCGGCCATCCGGGCGATAAAAACAAAGTTGTTGGTTTTGTCCTCGGCAAACCACCGGTTTCTGAGCAGAAACTTATCGACGAAGCGGTTGACGAAGCGGTGCGTTGCACCGAGCTATGGCTGAAAGACGGCCTGACCAAAGCAACCAATCGCCTGCACGCCTTTAAGGCACAGTAAACCCTTTGCGTGGCATTTTTGCCGCGCGATCCAGCGGTTACGTGTATAATAGGCAAAGTTATCAACTTTTATGCAATCTGTTTTACATAACAGGTTGATTATTCAGAACTTAAGGTAATCACATCATGGGATTCAAATGCGGTATCGTTGGCCTGCCCAACGTAGGTAAATCCACCCTGTTCAACGCGCTCACCAAAGCTGGTATTGAAGCGGCTAACTTCCCGTTCTGTACCATTGAGCCGAACACCGGTGTCGTACCGATGCCCGATCCGCGTCTGGACAAGCTGGCTGAAATCGTTAAGCCGCAGCGCATTCTGCCGACTACCATGGAGTTCGTGGATATCGCGGGCCTGGTGAAAGGCGCGTCTAAAGGTGAAGGCCTGGGTAATCAGTTCCTGACCAATATCCGTGAAACCGAGGCCATTGGTCACGTGGTGCGTTGCTTTGAAAACGACAACATCATTCATGTGAACAATAAAGTCGATCCGGCTGATGATATTGAAGTAATCAATACCGAGCTGGCCCTTTCCGACCTCGATACCTGCGAACGCGCCCTGCACCGCGTGCAGAAAAAAGCCAAAGGCGGCGATAAAGACGCGAAAGCAGAGCAAGCGGCGCTGGAAAAATGTCTGCCGCAGTTGGAAAACGCAGGTATGCTGCGCGCCCTGAAAAATTTGACTGAAGAAGACAAAGCGGCGATCAAATACCTGAGCTTCCTGACGCTGAAACCGACCATGTACATCGCCAACGTCAACGAAGATGGCTTCGAGAACAACCCGTACCTGGACAAAGTGCGTGAAATCGCCGCTGCAGAAGGTTCTGTGGTAGTGGCCGTATGTGCCGCCGTTGAGTCAGATATCGCTGAACTGGACGATGCCGACCGCGAAGAGTTTATGGCTGAGCTGGGTATTGAAGAGCCGGGCCTGAACCGTGTTATTCGTGCCGGTTACGAGCTGCTGAGCCTGCAAACCTACTTCACCGCTGGCGTGAAAGAAGTACGCGCCTGGACCATCCCGGTTGGCGCGACCGCCCCGCAGGCCGCCGGTAAAATCCATACCGACTTCGAGAAAGGCTTTATCCGCGCGCAGACCATCGCCTATGAAGACTTTATCACCTACAAAGGTGAGCAAGGCGCGAAAGAAGCCGGGAAAATGCGTGCAGAAGGTAAAGAGTACATCGTTAAAGATGGCGACGTAATGAACTTCCTGTTTAACGTCTAAATAGAATTTGTTGTCTCATGAGGTTTTACTGAATCTCATGACAATGAAAAAAATATATAAAATCCACGCAATTGCGTGGATTTTTTTATGGTGCTTCGTTTAATCTCGCCACAGCGTAGTTAAAAATGAGTATAGAGATGTGTAAGCACACCCATTAATGTCTACCCTCTCTCCATGGCAATTAATAATTCATCATTATATTTTTTATTTTTGACCAAGATATCGCCTCACAATATATTTGAATTGATTAGCTTGAGCTACTGACAACATCATTAAATAATCACCTGCACCTCGGGAAATTGTAACCTCTATGCCTCCTCCGTCTGCTTCGTAATTTATCTTAGCATCACGTAGTTCTTTGAAAGGTATAGATGTTATTCTTTCTATTAGTTGGCCCATTTGGGTTGTAAACGAACGTTTAATATTTAGATTATCTGCATCACTTGTGATGATATGTTTCCCTCCCGTACCAGAGATCTCTGTTAGATCCACACTCAATTTTTCTTGTTCTTTTCGATAGTCACTGAGCTCCTTCATCCACAATGGAATATTGTCTTGCATTCTATCTTTATAAGCCATTTGATTTCCCTTTCTGGTTCGGCTGGCCCATTTTTGTTGCCCATCAGGTCCGTAGTTATCAGTATCCTCGGTAGAACGGCTACTATAATCAGTATCCAGGGATGCCCAAGGTGAAGGAATTGTTTTAAACATTCGGTGAGCTTCATCAGTAGCATCTTGCTCAACAAAAAAGAAAGTTTTCTTTGCGATATCATTTAGTTTAGGATCAGGAGCTTCCTCGGTGAGCTTATAAATCATCCTTATTTCCTTGTCAGTAGTAAAAGTAGTGGACTTATCTCGGGTTCCCTTCATGTTGGGAATAAAATCAGATGCCGAATCCGCCCCTTTTTTCCTGAGTGCCAGATAAGTTGGAATCAATGGTTTTCCTGCATAAAATCGTTTAACATTTTCTTGCAGCACTCCAACTAACCCTCCTTTCGATTGGAAAAATGCTTCCTTTTGAGAGTCGTCTTTGATTGATATAACCTTATTCGCACTGGCTTTCATTTCTGTATTAGCCTGGGTTTCATTCTTAGCCCATTTTACGAAATACATAAATCCTTCCTCACCACCTCCAAATTCTCGCTGAACTATTACAGATGCCTTTACTCCATTTTCTAGCTCTATCTTAACCTTATCGTTTTTGTCGTCATCAAAACTATAAAACATATTGTCCGCCCAGCCAGATAACAAGGCTAGCTTATTATCGGTTGACATGGTCTTCCAACCTTCTTCAAAAAATGTCTCCAGGCTATAGATATTTTCGCCGTTATCTAAAGGAGATTTATCCCATCCATATTTTGTTTTATTAGCATGTGATTGTTCCAAATATACCCAACCAGCCGGACCAATGCCAAAGATTCCGGCTTCAGTTGTGGAATGCTCATCGTTTGGTTGCTCAAAATCAGTTACTCGTTGCACTAATTTTTTATCGTGACCCAGGGATTGAATTGATGTATCTTTTTGTATCATTCCATGGTTTTTTTTCATGAATAACATCTATAGGCCTATTATCCACTAGCCTAAAAATTTTCTTACCACTGTTCGCACTCTGCGCGGCAGAATTAATAGCCACCCTGCCTTTATTCTCTGTAGGTTTTTTCACATGTTTATACATATCCTAAACCTTTTAATTTATTTTATTGAGCGTTTTTTAACATTCAACCTCATTATTACCTCACCACTGACTTAAATATTCCTCCCACCCAACAGCCTAACCCCCCCGCAACGCCCGCCCCCCCCATCACATCCGCTTCATGCTCTAACGCAGGACTATCATTTACCGCCATTCCGGCAACGGAGGTCGTTGCCGCAACCCGCCCCTGAGCCTGCTGCACCACGTGTCCCAGTTCATGCGGTAAATGTTTTTCCTGGCCGGAAGCGAGGTGAATATCGCTGCCCTGCGCGTAGGCATGCGCCTGAACGGCGGCCGGTTTTGCCGAGTTATAATGCACTTTGACATGGTCCAGATTCATGCTACTGATATTTTCCATCCCGCTTTTCAGGTTATCGGGCAGTCCGGTTTTATTGGGCTGTCGTTGCACGGTTCCAGCGCGATTATCCTCCAAAGCCATTGCAGCATGACGCACCTTGCGCTGCGTGACCGACGAGGAATAAACCGCCTGTCGGGTGGATTGATGTTGTGTCGTGTGTCTGGAAAACATAAAACGTCCTCATTCTCAGTTTCCACCAGCCTCACGCCAGCGGTCTTACGCTGCATTCACTCAAAAAATATTTTGTTATTCTTTCTGAATTCCTGGCGAATGCTGGTAATAATGTCGTCCTGATTAACGACTCGCTCACCCCGTTGAATGGCCGTTTTTGCCAAAAGCGTTGGCGATAAACCAGTAAGTATCCTCCGGCAGAGCCGGAGGCTTTAGGGTGAGCGCCTCAAAGGCGCCGACAAACCATGAGCCGCCCA
>NZ_CBFFRJ010000118.1:0-15896 GCF_965644225.1 Phytobacter sp. V91
ACAGCTCAGCTAAGGTAAGGCTAATACAGATAAGGACTCCACTGAACCCCACCGATTAAATCGCACCTTCCTTAGATGAAGAGATAGTAAACACCACGTTCTTCGACTGACTATCCCTACGGACTATAGAGAGAAGTTTAAGAGAATTTGATGAAATGTCTGTACAAGGGAATATCCTCATAGCCCTATTAGGCATAAATATTCTATTCGATAGAGAGTAAATTATGATTCTATTCTTTTATCCCTACATCATGCTTTGCTACAGTGCTGGATACGCTTTATTGCAAACTCTGGATGGGATGGGATTGATTAGTACCAACTTTATAGAATTGAGCACAGAGGGTGTTCTTTTAAGCAGTTACTGGTCTCCAAATAAAGTTGCTATAGTCTTAGGCGGTTCTATTTTTGGGTTCTTTATTTTATTATTACCCTTTATTTTTTTGAGTTCATGGGTACTTGCCAGAAAAAAGGGGCTCATCATTTCCTTTGTGCTTCTTATAACCCCAGGACTACTATCACTGTGTCACCTTCTTCCTGTTATTCAGTGGTTGCCATTGACCTATGCAATAGGGGGGACAGGTGTAACGGGTAACGCAGCTGGACTCGCAAGTCTGAGTTTCATAGGACTATTGTGCGGATGGATATTGGCTATAATCATTAGTGATGTTTTTGCTACAGGAGAGAAATTCAGACAGTGGACAGATATTTTCCTCATCTTAACAGCAGTTGGTAACGGTATTTTCTGGGTATCAGACAGAGAGGTAGCTGTCGGTAAAACAGCATATGAGGAAACAATTACAGATATTAATGATGCAGCCAAATATCTTCTTGTTCAGGTGAAAGACTACAGCCGCATGTGTGACAATAGCGGGCTTTCCGAAATGTCATCTTGTCAGTGGGCATCGTACATTCAAGAAACGCTAGAAAATATTGCCAGTACGAAATCATCTGTTATTGAATATGTAATGCCTGAAAACCTTGACACCTTTTACAGAATTCCTGAGTACTATAGCAATCAAGTATCTCCGGATAAAATCAGACAGGAATTTCAAAACTACAATAAAAAACTATGTCCAAATAAGTCTCTTTCAAAAGCAATAACACAATTGCCACCACCTTCCCGATGGTGCCAAACTCCCCCTCCAGCGTACTGTAATGCCATTCAAGAGGGGAAATTTAAAACAGGCATGTCAGACCGTTTCGCTGTCGCCAATGAATGTGTAATTACATCATTATTAATGTACCGCCAAGGTTTATTGAAAAAACAAGCTCGTTTATCCTTAAGTAAAAATGCCCCTCATTATAGATGGATGTGGTTTATTGCTATGTCTTTTTTTATTGGTGGGAAAATTGCCAATGTAATGACAAAAATAGGCAACTTAGAGAATCGTAGCATAACTGAAAAACATAGAGTTAAATTTATCCTTTTAAAAATATTTGGCTTTATTGTGCGTACATTAATAAGATGTATCGCCGCATCTCAAAAAATATTTGTTCCAACGACCAATTTTATCAAAAAATTAAAGAGAACAAAGCATGATACTAAAATAAAATAGTGACAAATGTTCAACTGCAAGGTTAATCTTGGTGTTACAAGGAATAAATAACAAGGGGTACTTTTCCCTGTACCCCTAGAGTTTAAGTTGGATGATACGTATGAATCTACTGTGGAAATTCACGCTAGTGGCAACAGCGTTTTGTACTCAGCCGTTTATATATTAGCACCCATAGTTAATTGAGCGTGAAGCTCAGTAATCTTATTGATTATCTACTTGTTGGAAGATCTCGCGGATCGCTCTTGCCGATGAAATCAGTGAGCAAATTGCTCTTAGTGATAATGCCATTGGGAAAAATTACCAACCGGCTACCCCCTTAAGGCGTGTCGATTAACTTTAATTAAACGAATATGGCATTCAACTCACTCTCCATTACCCCGGTTGATCTTCGCATAGTCAAACGGCGTAATCGCTCTCTCCCGATTCGCATCCAGAAAGTCCGCCCACCACTGCAACATCAGCTTGCGCTCATCCAAGTGTTCCGCTTTATGGATATATGCCGCCCGCACCGAGTTACGTTCCATATGGCTCATCTGCCTTTCAACCGCATCCTTCGACCATAGTCCTGACTCAATTAACGAACTACAGGCCATTGTACGGAAGCCGTGGCCGCAAACCTCAACCTTAGTGTCATATCCCATCACCCGTAGCGCACTGTTTACGGTGTTTTCACTCATTGGCTTACGCGGATCATGATCGCCAATAAAGATCAGCTCATGTTCGCCACAGAACTGTTTTATCTGCTTCAGGATCGCCAGCGCCTGCTTTGAAAGTGGCACCAGATGAGGTGTACGCATCTTTGATCCTCGCTGAGAATGTTTCACGCCGGGAATAGGCTCTCGCTCAGGCGGAATGGTCCACATTGACGTTTCAAAATCGATCTCTGACCAGCGAGCAAAACGTAGCTCACTGGATCGAATAAAGATAAGCAGGGTAAGTTCAGTTGCCCAGCGGGTTAGCGGCCTGCCTGTATAGCCGTCTATTTTCTGGAGTAATTCAGGGATGCGCTTTAATTCCAGAGCCGGACGATGCTGTCGATTGCTGGAAGCAACCGCCCCCGCCATCTCTTGCGCCGGGTTATAATCAATTAGACCGCTTTGCACCGCATAACGCATGATGGCCGTGGTGCGCTGTTGAAGACGGGAAGCCACTTCAAGACGTCCAGATGTCTCCACGGCTTTAATGGGAATTAATAGATCGCGGGTGCCTAGTTCAGCAATATTGCGAGCACCAATTGCCGGGAAGATATTATCCTCCAGGCTCTTTTTTACGCGATGAGCATGATCTTCCGACCATTTTTGGTTAGTCACAAGCCACTCTCTG
Source organism: Phytobacter sp. V91 (assembly GCF_965644225.1). NCBI lineage: Bacteria > Pseudomonadati > Pseudomonadota > Gammaproteobacteria > Enterobacterales > Enterobacteriaceae > Phytobacter > Phytobacter sp. V91. The sequence continues at coordinate 2,880 of NZ_CBFFRJ010000118.1, forward strand.
GCAACCTTCTCGAAAGTAATAATCTCTTTCGCCTGCTCTTCTTTCACAGCACGTTTATGCTCACGAGGATCGATACCAGCAGCTACCAGCTTCCTGGCTTCTTCCCTTTTCTTCCTAGCATCCGCCAGTGAAATTTCAGGATAGACACCGAACGCCATCAAATGCTGTTTACCGCCAAAACGGAAACGAAATCGCCAATACTTGGAACCGTTAGGTTTTACAAGTAAGAACATGCCGTCACCGTCAACAAGTGAATACTCTTTCTCCTCAGGTTTCGCAGAACGAACTTTAGTATCCGTTAGGGCCATAATGGTCCTCCTTCCATTGGTATCTCGTGAGTATACAAGCAATATCGAATCGGTAAATATACTCATTAGTATACTCACAAGCTTGTTGATGTGGGTTGACTCAGGTTGACTTCAGTTGAGGGAAAAAGCTGGGGAAGCCTTGTGTGCAGCGGATTTCAGGCATAAAAAAAGACGTCGATTGACGTCTATTTATATACTTTTGGTGCCGAAGGCCGGACTCGAACCGGCACGTATTTCTACGGTTGATTTTGAATCAACTGCGTCTACCGATTTCGCCACTTCGGCACTGAAGGGGATGCTGATAGCGGGTTGCATTATACCTGTTGCAGGCCTCTGCGCAAGCATTCCCCCGCCCTGCCTCGTCTAAATGCCGAAAAAATCGGCATTTCTCCCGCTCCCCCTGCTCTTCACTGGAAGGCTGCTCGCAAAACGCTGCAACGTGACGGTGGTGGTTTACATTTTTCTCGTCTTGTTATCTGATCCTGTTACAGGTTGCTGGTATTCACCACATCCATAACTCAGGACAAGACATGCGTTTCTATCAGGTCGAACCCACGCTGGAGAACTACTGGCGCGGCATCATCCTCTTTGGCAAAAATGTCGCTTCCTACAAGTTCGCGCTGGCGCATGCGTTGTACGACGTAAAGCGCGATGGCAGCGACCTTATCCTGCTGGAAGATCTCGCCGTGCCGTTCAGCCAGCATCTGTGTCGTCATCTGGCGCAGGCACCCAAGCAAATCACCTCTGCCAGAAGTCAGTATCTCGATGCCTGCCGTCAGTTTAATGCCGGGGAGATTGACCAGAATGCCCTCACCACCGCCACGGTGCGCTTCGGCTTTAACAACGTGATTGATGCCTTCCACAACGTGAACCAGGGCGAGATTGAGAAACGCTTTTTTATTGATGAGCGCAAAGGTAACAAAGGCATTCGTCTGACGACAAACTTCCATCAGCTTACCGAGCGGCAGCAGTTTCAGAACCTGAAGTTTGAGACAAACGCGCGCTGGAATCTGGTCGAGCAGGGCTGGGCGATGGGCGTGTCGCGCAACCTTATCGCCGTTGAGCATGACGAGCAGGACAATATGCTGTTCAGCATCCAGAATAACCGCCGCATTACCATCACCAGCTGTCGCGACAGCCTCAACGGCTATCAGAAAGGGCGTTGCTTCTACTGCTTCGCGCCCATCAGCGTGGAGCCAGGCGACGCAAACCTGGCCGATGTCGATCACTTTATTCCGTGGATGCTCAAAGACCAGGTGGGGAATGTAAACGGTGTCTGGAACCTGGTGCTGGCCTGCAAATGTTGTAACCGCGGGCAGCAGGGAAAATCATCCCGTATTCCTTCAGCCAGACTGCTTCAGCGCCTGCACGATCGCAACGAATACTTTATTACCAGCCATCTTCCGCTACGTGAAACCCTGATCCGCCAGACCGGAGCAACGCCTGAACTTCGGGCTAATTTTTTGTCAAATAACTGGAACACTGCACAAGTAACCTTACTCCACCAATGGGAACCCAAAGCTGTCGGGCCGGATACCTTCTGATGACAATTAACTACTACCAACAACATGCGCAGGCATTCTTCTCCGATACCATCGGCGTCGATATGGCATCACTCTACGCCCCTTTTATTGCGCACCTCGCGCCCGGTGCTTGCGTGCTGGATGCCGGATGCGGTTCCGGTCGCGATGCCCGTGCCTTTGTGGAAATGGGTTATGCGGTCGAGGCCTTTGATGCCTCGTCGGAAATGGTGCGAATGGCAACGGAGCACAGCGGTCTGCCCGTCAAACAGATGACCTTTAACGAGGTTGAGGCCTGCAACCGCTACGATGGTATCTGGTGCTGTGCGTCGTTACTGCACGTCCCCGCGCAGGAGCTACCCCAGGTGATGAGCACTCTCGCCCAGGCGCTCAAATCGGGCGGTATCTGGTACGTCTCCTTTAAATATGGCGACAGCGAGCGTGAAAAAGGTGGTCGCCATTTTAGTGATTTAACTGAAGCGGGGCTGAACGCGCTGGTCGCTCAGCTTACGGGCATCCGGGTTCAGTCGATGTGGACAACGCAGGACAAACGCCCAGATCGCAGCGAAACCTGGCTTAACGCCCTGTTACGCAAAGATTAGATCCATGAATTCCTCTATCTTCTACACTCAATTCTCAAACCATCATGAGGGAAAGGCGATGTCGATTATCAAAAGCTATGCCGCTAAAGAAGCCGGGGCTGACCTGGAGCTGTTCGAGTATGACGCGGGAGAGTTATGTCGAAGTTCAGGTGGATTACTGCGGAATCTGCCATTCGGATTTGTCGATGATCGACAACGAATGGGGCTTCTCACAATATCCGCTGGTCGCCGGGCATGAAGTCATTGGCCGGGTGGTGGCGCTGGGCAGTGCGGCGCAGAGCAAAGGGTTGAAAATCGGTCAGCGTGTGGGTATCGGCTGGACGGCGAAAAGCTGCGGCCACTGCGATGCCTGTATCAATGGCGACCAGATTAACTGCCACACGGGTGCGGTGCCGACCATCCTCAATCGCGGCGGCTTTGCCGACAAAATTCGCGCCGACTGGCAATGGGTAATTCCCCTGCCGGACAGCATCGATATTGAAACCGCAGGCCCGCTGCTGTGCGGCGGCATCACCGTGTTCAAACCGCTGCTGATGCACCATATCACCGCCACCAGCCGCGTCGGGGTGATTGGCATTGGCGGGCTGGGGCATATCGCCATCAAGCTGCTGCACGCCATGGGCTGCGAAGTGACAGCCTTCAGTTCGAACCCGTCAAAAGAAGCCGAAGTGCGCCTGATGGGGGCAGACAATGTGGTCAACAGCCGCGACCCGGAAGCGTTAAAAGCGCTGGCGGGCCAGTTTGATCTCATCATCAACACCGTCAACGTTGATTTGCAGTGGCAGCCGTACTTTGAAGCTCTGGCCCACGGCGGCGCGTTCCATACCGTTGGCGCGGTGCTCAAGCCGCTGGAAGTGCCTGCGTTTACCCTGATTGCAGGTGACAGAAGCGTTTCAGGCTCCGCAACGGGCACCCCGTTCGAGCTGCGTAAGCTGATGAAATTTGCCGGAAGGGCGAAAGTGGCACCGACCACCGAGATGTTCCCGATGTCGCAGATTAACGATGCGTTGCAGCATGTGCGTGACGGTAAAGCGCGTTATCGCGTGGTGCTAAAAGCGGACTTCTGATGACTTCTTGCTGAGGGAAAGGCGGGAACAGGTTTGTGGGTGAGGTGCGGGGATTTTCACCCTCACCCCAGTTTTCTCCCTCAGGGAGAGGGAGAAAAGCGGGGGCCCTCTCCTGCAAGAAAGGGAGAAAGGGAATTAGCTCTTACGCAGCAGCAGCCAGAGGCTTATCAGGAAGAAGGATGCGCTTGGCAGCAGCGCGCCGATAATCGGTGGAATGCCGTAGACCAGCGTCAGCGGGCCAAAAATCTGGTCGAGCACGTAGAAGACAAAGCCGAAACTTATCCCCGTCACCACCCTCACGCCCATCGGCACACTGCGCAGCGGGCCGAAGATAAACGACAGCGCCATCAGCATCATCACCGCCACCGACATCGGCTGGAAGATTTTGCTCCACATATTGAGCTGGTAACGCCCGGAATCCTGGCCGCTCGACTTAAGGTACTTCACATAGTTGTGCAGACCGCTTATCGACAGCGCATCCGGGTCCAGCGCCACCACGCCCAGCTTGTCCGGGGTGAGGTTGGTCTTCCAGGTGCCGCTCAGGGTCTGGGCCCCGGTGACCTGTTTCGGGTCAGTCAGGTTGGACTCATCCACCTGGGAGAGCCGCCAGATTTTATGGTCTTTATCGAACTTCGCCGTTGCGGCATAGCGCACGGACTGCAAACGACGCTGGTCGTTAAAGGCGTAAATACTCACGCCGCCCAGTTCGTCATCGCTCTTCACCCGCTCGATATAGACAAAATTGTTGCCGTCTTTCGCCCACAACCCCTGTTGGGTGGAGAGCAGCGAGCCGCCATACATCGACTGCGCCCGCTGGTTACGCGCCATCTGCTCGCCCTGCGGGGCTACCCATTCGCCAATCGCCATGGTCAGCAGCACCAGCGGAATAGCGGTTTTCATCACCGACATCGCCACCTGCATGCGGGTGTAGCCGGAGGCCTGCATCACCACCAGTTCACTGCGCTGGGCCAGCATGCCAAGCCCCAGCAGTGCGCCAAGCAGGGCCGCCATCGGGAAGAAGATCTGCACGTCTTTTGGCACGCTGAGGATGGTGTAGAGGCCTGCACCCAGTGCGTCGTAGCTCCCCTGCCCGGCCTTTTTCAGCTGATCGACAAACTTAATGATGCCGGAGAGCGACACCAGCATGAACAACGTCATCATGATGGTGGTAAAAATGGTTTTACCGATATAGCGGTCAAGTACGCCAAACAACTGCATTATACCGCTCCTCTTCCCATCACGCGGGCGCGCAACCGACGCATCGGCACCGTATCCCACAGGTTCAGGATAATCGCCAGCGCCAGGTAGGCAAGGTTAACCGCCCACATCCAAATCAAGGGATCAATTTTTCCTTTTGCCGCATTGGACCGCAACGAGGTCTGCAACAGGAAGAACACCAGATAAAGCAGCATCGCCGGCAGCATCGACAGCACGCGCCCCTGACGCGGGTTGACCACGCTCAGCGGCACGACCATCAGCGCCATCATAAAGACGGTGAAGATAAGCGTCAGACGCCAGTGGAACTCCGCCTGGGCGCGCGGCGTATCGGTACGCCACAACGTGCCAAGCCTCATCTGCTCGGTATCATCCGGATCCAGCGTCACGGTCTGGTGACCAATAATGGCCTGGTAATCTTTAAAATCCGTAATCCGGAAGTCGCGCAGCAGCGCGGTACCTTCAAAGCGGGTGCCCTGATTTAAGGTCACCACCTGCGAGCCGTCCGGCTTCTGGGACAGATGACCGGAATCAGCCACCACCACCGACGGGCGCGCATTGCCTTTTGGCCGCAGCTGGGCAAGGAAAACATCGTTGAACTGGCTGCCCGACACGCTTTCAATAAACAGCACCGAGTTACCGTCTGAAGCCTGCTGGAACTGCCCCTGGGCCAGTGCCGCCATGCCAGGGTTCGCTTTGGCGTCCGCCAGTACCACATCCTGATGACGCGATGACCACGGGCTTGCCCACATCACGTTAAAAGTCGCCACGGCACCGGTGATCAGCGCCAGGATCATCGCCGCTTTTACCAGCACGCCCCGGCCCAGGCCGCAGGCATGCATGACGGTAATCTCACTCTCAGTATAAAGTTTGCCCAGCGTCATCAGCAGGCCGAGGAACAGACTGAGCGGCAGGATAAGTTGCGCCATTTCAGGCACACCAAGACCCAGTAGCGAGAGCACCAGATTGGTAGGGATTTCGCCGTCGACCGCAGCGCCAAGGATCCTCACCAGTTTCTGACAAAAGAAGATCAGAAGCAGGATGAAAAGGATCGCAAGCTGGCTTTTGAGCGTCTCCCGCGCAAGATATCTTATGATTATCACTTTACATTACGCCCGTAAAAACCAGTCTTTTTACTGGAAAATCGCTTGTTTCGTGGCTTAAACGTCATTTATTCTCTTGAGTCGTCGAAATCATCGCTAAGATTAATATACTCAGCGGAGAAACGTTTCAGACCCCGATCTGACGTGCCGAAACCTAAGTAACGTTAAGATTAACACGAAGTCACCGCAACAGCGGAGCCGAGTTACGAAAGCTTGCAATTCTATCCGTAGCCGCCGCTGTTGTCTTTAAGATTCAGGAGCGTAGTGCATGGAGTTCAGTGTAAAAAGCGGTAGCCCGGAGAAACAGCGGAGTGCCTGCATCGTTGTGGGTGTTTTTGAGCCGCGCCGCCTCTCTCCAATTGCCGAGCAACTCGACAAAATCAGCGACGGATACATTAGCGCACTGTTGCGCCGTGGCGAACTGGAAGGTAAGCCAGGACAAACCCTGCTGCTGCACCATGTTCCGAACGTCCTCTCTGAGCGCATTTTGTTGATTGGCTGCGGCAAAGAACGCGAGCTGGATGAACGCCAGTACAAACAGGTCATCCAGAAAACCATTAACACCCTGAATGATACCGGTTCAATGGAAGCCGTCTGCTTTCTGACCGAGCTGCACGTTAAGGGCCGCAACACCTACTGGAAAGTACGCCAGGCGGTGGAGACAGCCAAAGAGTCGCTGTACAGCTTTGATCAGCTGAAGACCAACAAAAGCGAGCCGCGCCGCCCGCTGCGTAAAATGGTCTTCAATGTGCCGACCCGTCGTGAGCTGACCAGCGGCGAGCGCGCCATTCAGCACGGTCTGGCGATTGCCGCGGGTATTAAAGCGGCGAAAGATCTCGGCAATATGCCGCCAAATATCTGTAATGCGGCTTATCTGGCCTCCCAGGCGCGCCAGCTGGCGGACTCTTACAGCAAAAACGTCATCACCCGGGTGATTGGCGAGCAGCAGATGAAAGAGCTGGGAATGCACTCCTACCTGGCAGTCGGCAATGGTTCGCAAAACGAATCCCTGATGTCGGTCATCGAGTACAAAGGCAATCCGGCAGAAGACACCCGCCCGATTGTGCTGGTCGGTAAAGGGCTGACCTTTGACTCCGGCGGTATCTCCATCAAGCCTGCCGAAGGCATGGACGAGATGAAGTACGACATGTGCGGCGCCGCTGCCGTTTACGGCGTAATGCGGATGGTTGCAGAGCTCCAGCTCCCCATCAATGTGGTGGGCGTTCTGGCAGGCTGTGAAAACATGCCTGGCGGGCGGGCCTATCGTCCGGGCGATGTCCTGACCACCATGTCCGGCCAGACCGTTGAAGTGCTGAACACCGATGCCGAAGGCCGTCTGGTGCTGTGTGACGTGCTGACCTACGTTGAGCGCTTCGAGCCGGAAGCGGTTATCGATGTGGCGACCCTGACCGGCGCCTGCGTGATTGCCCTGGGCCATCACATCACCGGACTTATGTCGAACCATAACCCGCTGGCCCATGAGCTGATTGCCGCCTCTGAGCAGGCTGGCGACCGCGCGTGGCGTCTGCCGCTGGGCGATGAGTACTACGAGCAACTGGACTCCAATTTTGCCGATATGGCAAACATTGGCGGTCGTCCGGGCGGGGCTATCACGGCGGGCTGCTTCCTGTCGCGTTTTAGCCGCAAGTACAACTGGGCGCACCTGGATATCGCCGGTACCGCATGGCGCTCCGGCAAGGCCAAAGGAGCGACAGGTCGTCCGGTCGCCCTGCTGTCGCAGTTCCTGCTCAACCGCGCTGGCTTTACCGGGGAAGAGTAAGTTTTGCTCCCTCTCCCTCAGGGAGAGGGCCGGGGTGAGGGTGTGATGATTCGCCCTCTCCCTAACCCTCTCCCCCTGGAGAGGGGATCTGTCCTCTGCGAAAGGGGATGTAATCCACCACAAGAAGCCCCATATCATGAAGAACGCCACGTTTTATCTTCTGGACAACGACACGCAGCAAGATGGCTTAAGCGCCGTCGAGCAGTTAGTGTGTGAGATTGCCGCAGAACGCTGGCGCACTGGCAAACGGGTACTGATTGCCTGCGAAGATGAGCAACAGGCGTTAAGGCTCGATGAGGCGCTGTGGGTGCGGCCTGCGGAAAGTTTTGTGCCGCATAATCTGGCGGGCGAAGGCCCCAGAGGCGGCGCGCCGGTCGAAGTGGCCTGGCCGCAGAAACGCAACAGCAGCCCCCGCGACATTCTCATTAGTTTGCGCACAAACTTTGCAGATTTTGCCACCGCTTTCACAGAAGTGATAGACTTTGTGCCTTACGAAGACTCTCTGAAACAACTGGCTCGCGAGCGCTATAAAGCCTATCGCATGGCTGGTTTCAACCTGAACACGGCAACCTGGAAATAATGGAAAAGACATACAACCCGCAAGATATCGAACAGCCGCTTTACGAGCACTGGGAAAAGCAGGGCTACTTCAAACCGAATGGCGATGAAAGCCAGGAAAGCTTCTGCATCATGATCCCGCCGCCGAACGTCACCGGCAGTTTGCATATGGGTCACGCCTTCCAGCAAACCATTATGGATACCATGATCCGCTACCAGCGCATGCAGGGGAAAAACACCCTGTGGCAGGCCGGTACCGACCATGCGGGTATCGCAACCCAGATGGTGGTTGAGCGTAAAATTGCCGCTGAAGAAGGTAAAACCCGCCACGATTACGGCCGCGACGCCTTTATCGACAAAATCTGGCAGTGGAAGGCAGAGTCCGGCGGCACCATTACCCGCCAGATGCGCCGCCTGGGCAACTCCGTGGACTGGGAGCGCGAGCGCTTCACCATGGATGAAGGCCTCTCCAACGCCGTTAAAGAAGTCTTTGTGCGCCTGTACAAAGAAGACCTGATTTACCGTGGTAAGCGCCTGGTAAACTGGGACCCGAAACTGCGTACCGCGATTTCCGACCTCGAAGTGGAAAACCGCGAGTCCAAAGGTTCCATGTGGCACATTCGCTACCCGCTTGCTGACGGCGCAAAAACCGCCGATGGCAAAAATTACCTGGTGGTCGCCACCACCCGTCCGGAAACCCTGCTGGGCGATACCGGCGTGGCGGTGAACCCGGAAGATCCGCATTATAAAGACCTGATCGGCAAATTTATCGTGCTGCCACTGGTCAACCGCCGCATTCCGATCGTCGGCGATGAACACGCCGATATGGAAAAAGGCACCGGCTGCGTGAAAATCACCCCGGCCCACGACTTTAACGACTACGAAGTTGGTCGTCGTCATCAGTTGCCGATGATCAACATCCTGACCTTTGACGGCGACATCCGTGAAAGCGCCGAAGTGTATGACACCAAAGGCGAAGAGTCCGACGTCTACGAAAGCACCATCCCGGCCCAGTTCCAGAAGCTGGAGCGTTTTGCCGCGCGTAAAGCCGTGGTTGCCGCTATCGACGCCCTCGGCCTGCTCGAAGAGATCAAACCCCACGACCTGACCGTGCCTTACGGCGATCGCGGCGGTGTGGTTATCGAACCTATGCTGACCGACCAGTGGTACGTGCGTGCTGACGTGCTGGCCAAACCGGCGGTGGAAGCCGTTGAAAATGGCGACATCCAGTTCGTGCCGAAACAGTACGAAAACATGTACTTCTCCTGGATGCGTGATATTCAGGACTGGTGTATCTCCCGTCAGCTGTGGTGGGGCCACCGTATTCCGGCATGGTACGACAACGACGGCAACGTATTTGTTGGCCGCACTGAAGACGAAGTACGCCAGGAAAACAACCTCGGTGCCGACGTTGCGCTTCGTCAGGACGACGACGTGCTGGATACCTGGTTCTCCTCCGCGTTGTGGACCTTCTCCACCCTCGGCTGGCCGGAAAACACCGACGCCCTGCGTCAGTTCCACCCAAGCAGCGTGATGGTCTCCGGCTTCGACATCATCTTCTTCTGGATTGCCCGCATGATCATGATGACCATGCATTTCATCAAAGATGAAAACGGCAAGCCGCAGGTACCGTTCCATACCGTCTATATGACCGGCCTTATCCGTGATGACGAAGGGCAGAAGATGTCCAAGTCCAAAGGCAACGTCATTGACCCGCTGGATATGGTTGACGGTATTTCCCTGCCGGACCTGCTGGAGAAACGCACCGGCAACATGATGCAGCCGCAGCTGGCGGAGAAAATCGCCAAACGCACCGAGAAACAGTTCCCGAACGGTATTGAGCCGCACGGCACTGATGCCCTGCGTTTCACCCTGGCGGCACTGGCGTCTACCGGTCGCGATATCAACTGGGATATGAAGCGCCTGGAAGGTTACCGTAACTTCTGTAACAAGCTGTGGAACGCCAGCCGCTTTGTGCTGATGAACACCGAAGAGCAGGATTGCGGCTTTAACGGCGGCGAAATGACGCTGTCGCTGGCGGACCGCTGGATCCTCGCGGAATTCAACCAGACGGTAAAAGCCTACCGTGAAGCGCTGGATAACTTCCGCTTCGATATTGCCGCAGGCATTCTGTATGAATTCACCTGGAACCAGTTCTGTGACTGGTATCTGGAGCTGACCAAGCCGGTAATGAACGGCGGCACAGAAGCAGAGCTGCGCGGCACGCGCAATACGCTGGTGAACTTACTGGAAGCGCTGCTGCGCCTGGCGCACCCGATCATTCCGTTTATCACCGAGACCATCTGGCAGCGTGTGAAAGTGCTCAAAGGCATCACCGCGGACACCATCATGCTGCAACCGATCCCGCAGTACGATGCCTCTCAGGTTGATGAAGCCGCAGCGGCCGATACCGAATGGCTGAAGCTGGCGATTACCGCGGTACGAAACATCCGTGCGGAAATGAACATCGCACCGGGCAAACCGCTTGAGCTGCTGCTGCGCGGTTGCAGCAAGGATGCCGAGCGTCGTGTGAACGACAACCGCAGCTTCCTGCTCAACCTGGCGCGTCTGGAGAGCATCACCGTGCTGCCCGCCGACGATAAAGGCCCGGTTTCGGTGACCAAAATTGTCGATGGCGCAGAGCTGCTGATCCCGATGGCTGGCCTTATCAACAAAGAAGATGAGCTGGCGCGTCTGGCAAAAGAAGTGGCGAAGATCGAAGGTGAGATCAGCCGTATCGAAAACAAACTTTCCAACGAAGGCTTTGTGGCTCGCGCACCGGAAGCGGTAATTGCCAAAGAGCGTGAGAAGCTCGATGGTTATGCCGAAGCGAAAGCGAAGCTGATTGAGCAGCAGGCCGTTATCGCCGCGCTGTAATCGCTACGCTGTAAACAGAAAAGCCGGGCTATCAAAGCCCGGCTTTTTTATTTCCCGGTGTCGCTTAGAACACCGCCGGGAAGAAGGACAATCCACGCGCCAGCAGGTTCGCCGGATCTTTCGCAGGGGTCTGACCATGGTTTTCTAACGTCAGGCTCTGCAAATCACCCTGCACATGGGTATTTTCCAGCACATAGCGGGTAAAGCGCACTTTCGCCCACGGCCACGCGAGGAACAGGGTAATCATGCACACCAGCACGTTGGTAATCGACAGCCACATCACGCGGCTAATGGTCACCGTGGAGGAGAAACGAATGCTTCCGGCAAGGCTCACCTGGGCATAAACGTAGTTACGCATTTTTACGAAGGCGTAGATAAAACAGAAGATTGCGCCAAAGATATAGATCAGGTACGCCAGCGCCATCTTGCCGTAGAACGGACCGGCCAGCATCGCCAACTGCTCCGGGTTTCCCCCCACCATAGTGGAGTACTGCATCAGGGAGACAAACGCCGGAACGATGATAAACATCGCCAGCGCCAGGAACGGGAACAGCAGCAGCATGGAGTAGAGCGCAATCAGGATGCACTTCTTCATAGAGAAGGTTGCAGCAAACTTCTGCGTGCCGTACTGAAGGTTATTCACCAGCATGCCGTACCACTGGGCGGTATAAATGCCCTGCATGATTGCGGTGCCCAGCAGCAGCGCCAGTGAACCAATCCCGATGCCGACGAAAATAGCCGTGTAAGAGCCGGTGCCAATGGTGCTGCTCATCAATACCGAGAAAACAATAATGGAAGCGACCATGATTAACAGCGGGCAACCCAGCATCACCCACCAGGCACGCAGCGGGCTGGCATAAAAGCTAAAGCGCACATTATTAATTTCCGTCATCAGGAACTGATAACGCAGCCCCTGGGTGACGAGCCATGGGAAGAACAGCAAAAATAACCCTGTCATACACAAGGCTAATATGGCGTTATTATTCACCATGTTAACCAGGAATATGACGTACAACACCACCAGACACAGCCAGCCAACAAATACCGAACTGCCGGTGGCGTGATAAGAAAAACGCGCCCCTTCCAGTTCAGTATTCGCATAAAAATAACGACGGGCCCGCACTAACGCCCAGGGTAAGAACAATCCCAGGGTTACAATAGTCAGTAAGATATTGACTAACCATATCCAGAAATATCCGGCACCGCTTCCCTGGAATGAGAAATTCCGGGAAGGTGCCGCCGCAGCACCTTGAGTTTCAAAAGTCATAACAATCCTTATCGTAAATAGGACAACAAATAAACCACATAAACATTACGGTATTTTTATTTCCGTTATTAAGTTTAGTTAATTATGTGCTAAAAATGTAGCGCCCAATTTTACTGGTATTGTCAGCGGCGGCTGGAGATGGTATGACGAAAGAATGCCAAGAAGTGTAATAAAGACCGAAGCGGGCTCCGGCCAGAAGAGATCAAATAAAGGGAACCACAGGCATTACGCCGCGTGAAACCTTCGCCACAAGACCAGTATCAGCCTGCTCATCGGTATCAGTCAGTGCAATATTGTCGAGATCGCCTTCAACCCAGGAGTGATTTGCCTGGTAGCGGATAAAGCGCATTTTCATCCACGGCCAGGCAAGGCCGAAGGTAATCATGGATGCAAACACCATCAGCAGCACCTGCAAAATAAAGCCGGTGAAAGTCAGTGTGGAGCGGAAACGGATCCGTCCCTGGGCAAGCGCAAGGCCATTCATAAAATGATTACGAAAGGCCAGCCAGAGGTATGCAGAAGAGAGCAGAATCCCCGCAAGATAGAGGATATAGCAGACAAGGATCTTGGTACGATACTGCAATACCATCGCGCCTATTAACTCGTCATTCCCCCCATCCGTGGCTGAGAACATCGTAACTTGATTAAGGAAGGTGCGATTTAATCGGTGGGGTTCAGTGGAGTCCTTATCTGTATTAGCCTTACCTTAGCTGAGCTGTA